>NZ_FNDI01000041.1:0-64863 GCF_900100565.1 Paraburkholderia steynii
CCGTGGACTTTTTTAAAATGTCGCGCTCCCGCTCCAGTTCGGCTACCCGCCTTTCCAGCTCCTGAATGCGGGTCTGGGCAGGCGTCGCGCCTGCCTTTGGCGGTTCGGTCACCGCACCCTGCGGCTGGCGATCACCAAGCCAGCGACGCAGCGCCGTCTCGCCAATACCCAGCCCTCGTGCTGCCTTGGTGACCGTATAACCTTGTTGCAGTACCAGATTAACTGCATCTTCCTTGAACTGCGGCGAGAATTCCCTTCGTCCCATCGAACACCTCTCTGTTGGCTAGAAGTCTACCTTTTGAGGTGTCCAGGATCATTGGACCACTACATGCCGCCCCGCACAGGGGCGACGCTTGAAGCGCGAAGGCAAAGCGCGGATGCCAGCGCAAACACCAGCAAACCAAAACCAACACCCGCGCCGCACAGGCTCAAACGCAAATGCCAGCGCAATGGCAAAACAACCAAACCGTCACACCCCTCCACCCACAGTCTTAACACTCTTCCACTGCCCCTGCTGCACCTCGAAGAGCGTATACGGCGGCTTGATCAGATCCCCATAAGGATCAAAAGTGATCTTCCCAGTAACACCCGTCAACGACACCTTAGCCAAACTCTCAACGATCTTCGCACGATCAAGCGAATTAGCATCATGAATCGCCTTCAACATAGCAAGCGCAGCATCATACGCAAAGGGCGCATACAGCTCTACATCCTGGTTGAACCGTGCCTTATAACGCTTGCCGAACTCCTGCGCCGCAGGCAACTTATCAAGCGCGGGTCCCGGCTCAAGATCCTGGGTTCGCTCACCCGAAGTACCCGCAATCTGCAAAAAGGCATTACTCTTCAACGCGCCCGCGCCAAACAGCTGTGTCTGCATACCCAGCGAACGCATCTGCTTGACCAGCATCGCGCCCTGCTCGTCCAGCCCGCCAAAGAAAATCACATCGACATTCTTGCTCTTCATCGAAGTGAGAATCGCGCGGAAATCGACGGCCTTGTCGTTAGTGAACTCGCGCGACACGATATTGCCGTTCGCTTCCTTCACCCCTTTCTCGAACGAATCGGCGAGACCTTGCCCGAACGCCGTACGATCGTCGATGATGCCAATGCGCTTCGCCTTCATCTGCTCTACCACGAAATGCCCCGCCACCACGCCGCCAATGCCGTCATGCCCCATCGTGCGGAACACGTTCTTGTAACCCTGCTTGGTTAGCTGCGGATTGGTCGAGCCCGGCGTGATCATCGCCACATTGGCGTTGTGATACACCGTCGAAGCCGGAATGCTGCACCCCGAGTTGTAATGACCAATCACGCCGACCACGCCTTCATCCACAAGCTTCTGCGCAACCTGAATCGCCACGCGCGGATCGGCCTGATCGTCCTGCACGTCCAGCACGAACTTGACGGGCTTGCCCGCAACGGTCGGATGCTTCGCGTTTTCTTCATCGAGCGCAAGTTGCGCGCCGTATTGCAGGTCCTTGCCGACCCGCGCGACGGGTCCCGTCAACGGGCCGACAAAACCTATCTTGACGATTTCCGGATCTGCGGCAAATGCGAATGAAGCATGCGCCGCCAGAGCGCAAACCGCTAACCTGCTCAGCCATGTACGTCGATTCATGATGCGCTCCTGTCATTAGAAAATGTCGCGCTCTCTGCCTGTCGACTGACCCGATGCGCGACGCGTCGAAGTCGTCCTTGAACACATGTGTATGCGTCGCCTTAGAACCGCGTCGGCGCGTAGCGCGACAGATCGAGCGGCGGCGCGCGCCGTGCGACGAGATCGGCCACGATGCGCCCGCTCACGCCTGCCAATGTCAGTCCGAGATGCTGATGCCCGAATGCGTAAATCACGCGCTCGCTGTCGCTCGAACGGCCCAGCACGGGCACGCCGTCGGGCAGCGTAGGCCGGAAGCCGAGCCACGAACTGTCGGGCTGCGTCAGCCCCGGCAACGCGCGCTTCGAAGAAAACGTAAGCAGGTCCAGTAACGAACGGTTGCGCACGTCGCTGAAGCCGCCCAGCTCAACCGTCCCCGCAACGCGCACGCCGTCGTCCATCGGCGTCATGTAAAAGCCGCGCTCGGCCCAACCGACAGGCCGCGAAATCAGTTGCGTCGCGCCGCGATAGCGCACGTGATAGCCGCGCTCCGTGTCGAGCGGCACGCGGTCGCCGCATTGCGCCGCAAACTTCGCGGAGCGCGCGCCCGTCGCGACGACGACATGATCGAAGCGCCGTGGCGTGCCGTCGTCCGTCGTCAGCGTGACGCCGTCTGCCGTGGGCGCAATCGCGCTCACGCTCTTGCGTTCGAGCTCGAGGCCACGCGCCGCGAGCAGTTCATGCAGCGTCAGCAGAAAACCTTGCGGATCGGAGAAATGCCAGCTGTCGCTGAAGAGCACGCCGCGCTCGAAGATCGGCGCAAGCGCAGGCTCCAGTTCGCGCACCTCGGCGGCGGACAGCACGTCGAACGACACGCCGAGTTGCTTGCGCAGATTCAGCGAAGCGCGCGATGCATCGAACGACGCGCCACTCGAATACAGATACAGGCACTCGCGCGGCCTCACGTACTTCGCAAGCTCCGGTTCTTCCAGCAAGGGCGCGTAGCCGTCCTGCGCCTGCGCGAGCAATGCAGCGAGCGCGCCGGCACTCGCTTCATAACGCTTGCGCGTCGAGCTGATCATGAAGCGCGTGAGCCACGGCAACAGATGCGGCAGATAGCTCCAGCGCAAACGGAACGGACTCTCGCTCGACAGCAGGAATCGCGGCAGATCGCGGAACACGGATGGGTTGTTCACGGGAATGCAGCCATACGGCGCGAACGTGCCCGCGTTGCCGAACGACGCGCCCTGCGCGACGCCCGACGGATCGAACAGCGTGACGCGGTGCCCGTCGCGCATCAGCCAGCCGGCGCTCGCAAGCCCGATAAAACCCGCGCCGACAATGCCGATCTCTGCCATCAACGCTCTCCCGACATTGCGCGTCCATCGGCTGCGGCGAGATAACCCGTGCGCGTGCCGTCATCCGCGTTGCGCCGTTTCGCCGCCAGCTGCCATGCCGCCGATGCAAACGCGAGACTCGCGATGCTCGCCATCAGTTGCGGCCGCAGGTCGGCATCCATGCCCATTGCGACCAGCACGCCGACGATCGCCACCACAACCGCATACGAGAGCCACGGGAACAGCCACATCGGCAACTCGGGCTGCTCGCCGTTGCGTTGCAGGCGTCGGCGGATGCGGATTTGAGCGAGCGCTGTCGCGAGATAGACGAACAGCATCACAGCACCCGACGCATTGACGAGGAACAGGAACACGCCCTGCGGCGACACAATCGCGGCGATGATCGCCACATAGCCGACCACGCTGCTCAACAGCACCGCAAGACGCGGCACGCGCGATGGCGTGAGGCGCAGCAGCGCGCGCGGCGCATCGCCACGTCCCGCGAGGCGGAACAGAATCCGCGACGACACATACAGCCCCGAATTCAGTGCGGACAGCACAGCGACCAGCACAATCGCGTTCATGATGTCAGCCGAGCCCGGCACGCGCATCGTCTCCAGCGCGGCGACAAACGGCGAATGGCCCGTCACGATGCTGGTCCACGGCACGATGCACGCAATCAGGAACATCGAGCCGACATAGAACGTGATCACGCGCAGGATCACCGAGCGGGTCATCGCGGCGACGCTCTTCGCGGGATTGTCCGATTCGGCGGCGGCGATGGTCGCGATCTCCGCGCCGCCGACCGCAAAGATCACAGTCGGCACCGCTGCGAACACCGACATCGTGCCGAACGGCAAAAAGCCCTTCGCTGCCGTCAGGTTGCTCCACGCGCTGTGCGTATGGCCCAGGCCGAACACCCACGCCGCGCCGATCGCGATAAACACGATGATGGCCGCGACCTTGATCGACGCGAACCAGAACTCGAATTCGCCGTACGACTTCACCGACATCAGGTTGATGAAGGTCATCAACGACAGCAGCACCAGCCCGATCATCCACACGGGCGCGGGTATCCAGCGCTGCAGGATCGCCGCGCCCGCCACCGCTTCCACGGCGACGACGATCACCCAGAAGTACCAGTAGAGCCAGCCGCTCGTGAAGCCCGCCCAGTCGCCGAGACCAATGCGCGCGTATTCGGTGAACGACCCGACGCCCGGCACGGCGAGCGCCATCTCGCCAAGCATGCGCATCACGAACAGCACGACGATGCCCGCCACCAGGTACGACAGGCACGCTGCCGGCCCAACCTTGTTGAGCGTCGCGCTGCTGCCCACGAAAAGCCCCGCGCCGATGATGCCGCCGAGCGAAATCATCGTGACGTGCCGCTGACGCAATGCGACGCCAAGACGGGGCGTTGCGCTCTCTTGCGTATCGCGCGATGCGCGGGCGTTTGTCCTGCTCTCTGCCATGCGAAATCTCCTTCCAACTCGATCCTGCGATTCGAAAACCACACAAAACCTGATTCAAAGAATCACACAACATTTTTTTGTGTGCAATTAAAAACGTCATTGTGTGGTCCAGGACTTTCCCTGGCGTTGACGGGCGTAGTCCTTGCCAGGCTTGAAAACAGTGGCATGCATGCGTATCTGGTATAAAATCCGGCGAACTGGCACAAACAGGCAGACAAAGCCTGTTTTGTATGGAGACAGGGCGAGACAATGGCTTCCAGCAGAGACAAGGCAGCACACAGCAACGGCGCCGCAGCCGAGGTGGACCAGACAAACGGCGACCCGGTCCAGACAAAACGCGCGACCTATATCGAGGTATCGGCGTCGATCGAGGACGAGATTCGCGGCGGCGTCTATCCGCCCGGCAGCCGTCTGCCGCCGCAGCGTCAGCTGGCCACCGAGCTCGGCATCAACGTGTCGACGGTATCGCGCGCTTATAAGGAATTGCAGCTGCGCGGCCTGGTGATTGGCAGCAAGCGGCGCGGCTCGCTCGTGACGGGCGGCGCGATGCCGCGCGTCGAAACGGCGAGTGCGCCCAATGCCGCACCGGGCGGCGCGATCGATCTGACCGTCAACCGGCCAGCGACAGGCGAGTTCCTGTCGTGTCTCGCAACGACGCTCGCCGATCTGCCGCGCGATCCGCGCTATCCATCGCTACAGGAATATCAGCCGCCGCAAGGCCCCGACTGGGCACGCGCGGCGGGCGCGAAGTGGATGGCCGGGCCCGGCTTCACGCCGTCGCCGGAGCATCTCGTCGTGACGAGCGGCGCGCAGCACGGGCTCTATGCCGTGCTCAACAGCCTGATCGGCACGGACGGTGTCATCATCGCCGACCGGCTCACGTACTACGGCCTGAAGGCGCTCGCGCCCGTGTTCCAGTTCGAGATCGTCAGCGTGCCGAGCGACCGCGACGGGCTGATCACGGATGAAGTCGAACGCATTTGCAGCCGCGTCCCCGTCAAAGCCATTTTTACGGTGCCGAATCTGCAGAACCCGACGGTGACGACGATGAGCCTGGAGCGGCGCGTGGCGCTCGTCGATATCGCGCGGCGCTATGGCGTGGCGATCATCGAAGACGACGTGTATGGTCCGCTCGTCTCGCAGCGTCTGCCTACACTCGCAAGCCTGTGCCCGGAGCTGACGTTTCACATCGCCGCGACGTCGAAGATACTCGCGCCGGGACTGCGGCTAGGCTATCTGCTGAGTCCGCCTGAACGTTCAGCGCTCGCCGCCGAAGCCGTGCGCACCACGGCGTGGATGCCCGCGCCGATGTCGATGCTGATCGCGACGATCTGGATCGAAGACGGCACCGCGCGACGCATCATGGACGCGCAGCTCGCCGAGATTCGCGTGCGTCACGATCTTGCGCGGCAGATTCTGCCGCAAGAGTGGCTGGAGTCCGACCCCGCGTGCATGTTTGTGTGGCTCAAGCTGCCGCCGCCATGGCGCGCCGACGATTTCGCCGCCAATGCGAAAGCGCGCGGCGTGGTCGTGATGCCATCGTCGGCCTTTGCGGTCGATCGTGCCGAGGTCGAGCATGGCGTGCGGATCAATCTCGCGTGCGCGTCTTCGCGCGAGCAACTGGTGAGCGCGCTGCAAACGCTCGCGCAAGCGTTGCGCGATCGCCCGCGTGCGTTGTTCGGCACGATCTGATTGCGCGCCTTTGCGCTACAGTTTCGCGGCCCGCTCCGGATCGCCCGATCCCGAAGCAATGGCGATCAGGCCGAGCACATTGCCGATCAGGCGTCCCTGACGGTCGAGATGCGGCTCGGGTCTCAATGACTTGAGCGCGTTCATCACAAGCGCCCTCGCGATATAACGCGCCGTTTCACTGCGCGACATCTCGCCCTTGCGCCGCAAATAGTTCGGGTTCACGACTTGCGAATAGCCGAACCGCTTGCCCGACACGCGGCCCGATGCCATGCCGAGATGCACGCCGCTCATTTGCGCGCATCGCACGATGGGACCGCGCCTCGACAGCCGGCACGAAAAGTCCTTGTCTTCGAGCCAGCCATACAGCACGAGGCGTTCGTCGAAACGCAAGCCGCTGATTGCGCTCATGCGACACGCCATGTTGCAGCCATAGAGAGAAATGCAAGGCGTCAGCGCATGCGGCGCACTCGCCGTTCTTTCCGCATCGGTCACGATGCGCCGGGCGTTGTCCCACGTCAGCGGACAGCCTTTCGAACCATCCTGCACTGTTTTTCCCGACACACCGAGCACGGCCGGATTGGACTCGAACATCCGCACGCATTGCGCGATCCAGTCGCGGCATGGCGCGTAATCGTCGTCGAAGAATACGACGATGTCGATATCGGCCGGGAGCACATCGAGCGCACGATTCCTTTGCGCGGGCAAACCGGCCGATCCGAAGACACGCATCACGGGAAAAGGCGTCGGGTACTTTTCACCGACGTCGGCTTCATCCGTAGCGGAAAGAATGACGACACAAGGCGTCATAGTTTGACGTGCGAGAAACGCAAGCGCGTTGGGTATGGCATCGGGACGCCCTTTCGTCGCGATGACGACCGCGACACGTGTCGCGTACACATCTTTCATCTCGTCGACAGTGCGCCGTTCGATCACACTCTCCATCATCTCTCCCTGTCATCGCGACCTGCATGGAAACGCTCGATTAACGCTAGCACGTATGATCAGCGGCAACGACGCATGGCGAGATCACGCGAGAGGATTGTCCGAAAACCATGAGGTGTTGTCCAAGGGCGGGATCAAATGGCGATGTGTGTGACATCGATATTGATAAGCATGGCGAACTATTTAAATCTACTGAGAAGCGCATTCACGTTCGCCAGTTTCTACCGGCTTGAACGACATAAAAAGTACCCCTTACACATTCGGAGGCTGTGCATGTTTACGGCGTGCATTCAGTGGGAAGAAGCTACCTGACGATAGAAAGACACGCAGCGCATCCGCGCATTTCTTTCCGCGTCGCGCAGGGTATTGAGGGATGTGTCAGACGAAAGAGAGAAATACTCCTGAAATCGCGCCTACAGACTGCCGTTCTCGACGACCCGGCCTTCGGCGCGCCAGCGCAACATGCCGCCCGCGAGATTCGCGACATCCTGGAACCCTGCCTGGCGAAGCATCACGGTCGCCTGTGCCGAACGGCCGCCCGCGCGGCAGACCGTGACAATAGGACGTTCCTTGCCGAGTTCCGCCGTGCGTTTCGCCAGGCTGCCGAGCGAAATCAGCTTCGCCTCGGGAATGCGTCCAAGCGGGCCGTCGAATTCGTCGGGCTCACGCACGTCGACGATCTGCACCGATTGCAGATGTTCTTCGAGCCATTGCGGATGAATTTCCCAAATCCCCGCGAACGTGTAGGTCAGCGGCGCCCATTCGGGTTGCGGCTTGAGCGACGGATCGTTGGCCGCGACGCCGCATTTCATGTTCGCGGGAACAGCGACATCGATTTGCCGCGGATGCGCAAGGCCGAGATTCGTCATATAGCCCGCGAAATCGTCTTCGCAAAGCTCACCGCCCAGCCGTGGATTAAACCGTCGCTCTTCAGCCACGCTCGTCACCGTGAGGCCGCGATAATCGTGTGCCGGATACAGCAGACAGCTTTCGGGCAACGAGAAAAGCTGCTCGTGTACCGCGCGAAACAGCGCATGCGGATTGCCGTTCTGAAAGTCCGTGCGACCTGTGCCGCGAATCAGCAGACAATCGCCCGTGAAGGCCATCGACTCGTCGTCGAGCACGAGACTGATGCAGCCATTCGTATGACCAGGCGTCGCGCGCACACGTAAGTGCCGTGTACCGAACGCAATCGCATCGCCGTGGCTGACATAGCGGTCCGCACCCTCCGCGCCGCTCGCCGCCGATATCGCAATCTGGCTGCCCGTGCGCTTTTTCAGCAGCCACGCGCCCGTCACATGATCCGCATGAACATGCGTGTCTATCGTATAGATCAGACGCAGGCCGAGTTCGTCGAGCAACGCGGCATCGCGGCGCGTCTGCTCGAACACGGGGTCGATCAGCACGGCTTCGCGTGTGTCGCCGTCAGCGAGCAGATAGGTGTAGGTAGACGATTGCTGGTCGAACAGTTGTCGGAAGATCAGCACGCTCACGGTCTCTCAACGTGTGTCGGAAAACGTCTTTGATGCGAATAGAAATCACGCCGGCGCGCGCTTCACAACCGCGCGCGCCGGACCGTCGCTTCAAGGTCTCACTTGGGTTGCTGCACGTAACGCAGATACGGCTTCAAGGTCTTGAAGCCCTGCGGATACTTCTCTTTGGCAGCGTCATCGGAAACGGACGTCGGAATGATCACGTCCTCGCCCGGCTTCCAGTTGACGGGCGTGGCAACCGTGTGCTTCGCGTTCAGTTGCAGCGAGTCCAGCAAACGCATCACTTCGTCGAAATTCCGGCCCGAACTCATCGGATACACGAGCATTGCCTTCACCTTCTTGTCCGGCCCGATCAGGAACACCGAACGCACCGTCGCGTTGTCGACGGCCGTGCGCGGGCCGCCGCTCGCTTCCGGGTGAATCATGTCATAGAGCTTCGCGACGTTCAGATCGGCGTCGCCGATCATCGGATAATTGATCGCGTTACCCTGCGTCTCCTCGATGTCCTTCACCCATCTCTGGTGATCGCTGACAGGGTCGATGCTCAGTCCGATGATCTTCGTGTTGCGCTTGTCGAACTCCGGCTTGAGCCCCGCCATGTAGCCCAGTTCCGTCGTGCAGACGGGCGTGAAGTCCTTCGGGTGCGAGAACAGGATTGCCCAGCTATCGCCGATCCATTCGTGAAAACGAATCGTGCCTTCCGTGGTCTCCGCCGTGAAATCGGGCGCTACTTCTCCTAGTCGAATCGCCATCTTCTTTCTCCGTGGTAACAGGTTCCAACCA
Organism: Paraburkholderia steynii; assembly: GCF_900100565.1. Classification (NCBI taxonomy): domain Bacteria; kingdom Pseudomonadati; phylum Pseudomonadota; class Betaproteobacteria; order Burkholderiales; family Burkholderiaceae; genus Paraburkholderia; species Paraburkholderia steynii. The sequence continues at coordinate 9,314 of NZ_FNDI01000041.1, forward strand.
GTGCGTCGGATGCCGCCACCGTCGTTCTGACGACGGCCGCGGGTTATCGGGAATCAGCATAGAGAGCTTCTGACGTTAGCCGCCGGCCATGATGCCGTACGACCTGGCGGGAGCGCAAATGGTTCGCGGCGGCTCCCGATCGGCACCGACGCGAGACAAGCGTGAATGCGCAGCAGGTAACTTTTATAGCGTAGAACAAATTACACGTTTCGTGTGCAGTTTGTCAGCGCGCCGGATTTTTTCGTGCCTGTCTGTACGCCGCAGCACAGACACAAGGGGGCGCGCGAAGTCGTGCCGCGCGGCGGCGAGCGGCACGGTCCGCTCGCCTCGCATCAGACCATTACTGCTCGACCTGCCGGTTCCAGCGCTGATCCCACTGCGCACGGTGCGCGTTGATCGAATCCCAATCGACGACCGTCACCTTTTTCACCAGATCGTCCAGATTGCCGAGGCTCTTCTGCATCGCGGGCGTCATCGTTGCATGCTCGTTGGTCGGAATCTGCTTGCCCGCTGCCGCCGCCTTCGATTGAGCCGGTGCGGACAACAGGAACTGCGCGAGCTTTTGCGCAAGCTGCGGATCGGCGTTGTTCTTAACGACGCACAGGTCGACGAGCAGCAAGACTGCGCCTTCTTTCGGATTCGCGTAGCCGACGGGAATGCCCTTGTCCTGCAGATCGCCGACAGCCGTCGGCGTCAGCGGGAAGATCCCCGCTTCACCCGTTTGCACCATCTCCGAGAGCTTCGCCGAATTGGGAATGTACTCGACGACATTCGGCCCAACCGTGCTCGACCATTTGCTGAAACCCGGCTCGACGTTCTGGTCGTTGCCGCCCATCAAGCGGTTGATGGCAAGAAAGCCGTGCAAGCCGAACGTGCTGCTCGACGCGGACTGAAACACCACTTTGCCCTTGTACTTCGGATTGGCGAAGTCCATCCACGATGTAGGCGGCGCCCAACCTTTCTCTGCGAACAGCTTCGTGTTGTAGCCGATACCCGTCATGCCGAGCTGCACGCCCGCGCCGATGTCATCCTTCATGCGCGCAAACGGATACAGCTCTTTCAGCACGGGCGCATCGTCGAGTTTCTGGCACACACCCATGCTGACGGCACGCGCCATCACGCCGTCATCGAGAAACGCGACGTGAATCTGCGGGCTGTTGCGATTGGCGAGCAGCTTCGCCAGCACATCAGATGAGGTGCCCGGCACCACGACCACCTTCACGTTGTTCGCCTTCTCGAAGTCGGGCAGCACCTGGCTCGTGTACGCCTTCTCCATCGGGCCGCCGTTCATGCCGATGTAGATCGTTTTGGTTTGCGACCAGGCGGGCGCAGCCGCCCCGATCGCGAACACGGCGGCCAGCGCCGCGACCGTGCTTGACAGCTTCATTGTGGGTCTCCTTGACAGGATTAAAGAACAGCGGGGATCGCGCTTCGGTTGAAGCGCCCGATCGCAAACGCATCGAGCGGCGTCGAGGTCTCGCCGTCGATCACGAGGTCGGCCAGCACTTCGCCGACACCGGGCGCAAGCAGAAAGCCGCCGCCCGAAAAACCGAATGCATGCAGCAGGCGCGGCACCTTCTGGCTCGCGCCGATCACGGGATTGCTGTCGGGCGTCTCGCCTTCGACGCCGCTCCACGTGCGGATCAGCAATGCGTCGCGCAACGCGGGCAGCAGCGCGCACGCGTCGCGCATCACGGCGCGCGTGGTTTGCGTCGACGGTTGCGCATATTCGCCGTCGCCATGTCCGCGCCCGCCGCCGATCACGCAGTTGCCGCGTTCGACCTGGCGCGCGTACACGCCGCCGCCCACGACGCCGAGGTTGTGCGTCACGAAGCGCGGCAGCGGCTCGGTCACCCACATGTTTGGATAGATCGGCTTCATCGGCACGGCTTCGCCGAAAAAGCCCGCGACGGTGTTCGCCCATGCGCCCGCGCTGTTGATCAGCCAGTCGGCCGTGATGCGTTCGTCGCCCGCGTGAATGTGGAAGCGCGTGCCGTCGTGCGTGATATCGGTGAGCGCTGTTTGCTCGCGCACCACGGCGCCCGCCCGTTGCGCCGCGCGCGCGAAAGCGGGCGACACGAGGCGCGGATTCGCATGGCCGTCGCTCATGCACAGCGAGCCGCCCAGCGCAGCTTCGCCGAGCCACGGATAGCGCTTTCGGAACGCCGCGCCTGCCAGCAGTTCGGTTTCGAGCCCGTGTTCGCGCGCCATCGCGGCCCACGTTTCGAGCACGGCAAAGTCGCTGTCGCGCCGCGCCAGACGCAGATGCCCCGACACGACGAGTTCCCCGTCGATGCCGATCAGTTCGGGCAAGCGGTCCCACACGCGACGTGCGCGCGTCGCAAGCGGCATCTGTTCGGCGGGGCGTCCCTGGCATCGCACGCCGCCGTAGTTGACGCCGCTCGCCTGCGCGCCGCAATAGCGCCGCTCGAACAGGCCGACGCGCACGCCGCGCCGCGCGAGCGCCAGCGCTGCCGACGAGCCGACCAGCCCGCCGCCCGCGATCACGACCTGATAGTGGACGGCGTCACTCATCGCGTGCCTCCTCGGGAATCGCGGCGACGTCGTCGTCGAACAGCATCGGCGAAATGGGGATGGGCTTGATCGGCGCCTGACTGCGCAAGCGCCCGACGCTTTCCACCGGACGCCCCGTTTCCTCGCTCAGCAGTGCAATGGCCGCTTCGCCGCACATGCGCCCCTGGCAGCGGCCCATGCCTACACGCGTCAACGCCTTGAGCCGGTTGATCTCGCTTGCCTCGCCGCCGCGAATGCAGCGCCGCAACGTGCCCGCATCGACTTCTTCGCAGCGGCAAACGGTCATGTGGTCGGGCCATTGCTTCGCGGGTTGTGAGGGCGGCGCGAAGGCTGCTTCGATGCCTGCGCGAAACACGGCAATGCGTTGCAAGCGACGCTCTAGCGTCGCGGCATCGAGGCCATCCGTCTGCGCAGGATGCGCAATGCCGAGATCGTCGAGCAGCGCGAGCGCCGCGCGTCGGCCCGCGAGTTCCGCCGCATCCGCGCCCGCTATGCCCACGCCATCGCCCGCGAGATAGATGCCCGGCACCGAGCTACGGCCTGCCGCGTCGCGCTCGGGCAACCAGCAGCCGTTCAATGCATCGAAGCGAAAGCGGCATCCGGCGAGATCGGCGAGTTGCGTTTCCGGGCGCAAGCCGAAGCCGAGGCCGACTGCATCGCAGGCAATCGTCTCGACGCGCTCGTTCTCATGAGACCTCTTAAAGCGAATACCCGCCACGCCCTCTTCGCCGTCGATGCCAACCAGCGTCACGCCACGCTCCACTCTGACGCCGCGCGCCTTGAGCCACGCCACGTAATAGACGCCCTTGGCGAATGTCGACGGCTGACTGATGAGCTTGGGCACCGCCGCGACCTGATTCGACCATGCGCTCGTGTCGAGCACGGCTTCGATCCGCGCGCCTGCCTTCACGTATTGATAGGCAACGAGGTACAGCAACGGACCCGTTCCCGCCAGCACGACGCGCCGCCCGATCGCGCTTCCCTGTGCCTTCAGCGCAACCTGCGCGCCGCCCAGCGTATAAACGCCCGGCAACGTCCAGCCCGGCACGGGCAACACGCGATCCGTCGCGCCGCTCGCGACGATCAACTGCGTGAACGCCACGCTTGCCTCGCGGCCATTGCGGATCGTGTCCAGCCTGCGGCCTTCGCACGACCAAACGAGCGTGTCCGGCCGATAGTCGATATGCGGCAGAAGCGCGCGCATCGTCTCGTGTACGGCATCGGCCTTCTTCGACTCGAAGCCATAGAGCGTCGCCTTGCTGCGAGTGAAGCCCGCATCGGCAGGCGGCTGACGATAAATCTGTCCACCCCAGCGTGCGTTTTCATCGAGCACGATGGGCCGGATGCCCGCTCCCACCAGCGTCTGCGCCGCACGAATTCCGGCGGGCCCCGCGCCGACGATCACCACCTGTTGCCCGCTACTCATCGCGCACCCTTCGTCACGATCCGCATGCCTTCTTTCACCAGCGTCGAGCACGCCCGAATCCGCGCGCCATCTTCGCAGCGCACCCAGCAGTCCTGGCATGCACCGATCATGCAAAAGCCCGCGCGCGGCTCGCCGCTGAATTCGCTGTGACGCACGTGGCGCTGCTGCATCAGAATGGCCGTCAGCACGGTATCGCCCGTCAGCGCGCCGACTTCGACGCCATCGAGAAAGAACGACACGGGCGCGCGTTCGGCTTCGGCCACGCGCAGCAACTGGCTGTTGGAACGGGACATGTGAGCGGGAGAGAAAGAAGCCATCAGTGCTGGCCAATCAGAATGCGGTTGAGACCGTAGACGCGGTCGAGTAGCAGCATCGCGCCCGCCGTGATGAAGATGACGAGCGCGGAAACGGACGCCATCATCGGATCGATCGATTCGGTCGCGTACATGTACATCCGCACCGGCAGCGTGACCGTCTGCGGCGACGTGACGAAGATCGACATCGTCAACTCGTCGAAGCTGTTGATGAACGCGAGCAGCCAGCCGCCCGTGATGCCGGGCACGATCATCGGCAGCGTGATGCGGCGGAACGTGGTCCACGCGTCGGCGCCGAGCGACGCCGCCGCGTGCTCGATGCTGCGGTCCAACCCGCTGACCGACGCGAGCACGAGGCGCATCACGAACGGCGTAATCACGACCATATGCGCAAGAATCAGCCACGCGAAAGAACCCGTCACGCCGATCAACGCGAAAAAGCGCAGCATCGCGATACCGAGCACGAGACCGGGAATCACGAGCGGCGACAGCAGCAACGCGTTGAGAAAATTGCGCCCCGGAAAGCGCGCGCGGCCAATCGCCAGGCCCGCAGGCAATGCCACGACGAGCGACAGCGTCGCCGACGCGAAGGCCAGTTTCAGGCTGTTGAAGAAAGCCGTGATGAAGTCGGGATAGTCGAGAATCGCGCGGAACCAGCGCAACGAGAAACCGTGCGTGGGCAGCGTCAGGGTTTCGTCGGGCGTGAAGGCGACCAGCACGACGATCGCCAGTGGCGCGAGCACGAAGAGAATCACGACGGTATGAAACGCGAGGGCAACGGGGCCGTTCTTGCGCATGATGTTTCGCCTGTCGGGTTCGCGTCAGCCCATGCTGCGCGTATAGCGCCGCTCGAGCACGCGGTAGTAGGTGAGCATCACCACCAGGTTCGCGACCAGCAGCAGCACCGCGATCGTCGCGCCGAGCGGCCAGTTCATCGAACTCAGGAACTGGTCGTAGACGGCCGTTGCCGCGACCTTCAGACGACGCCCGCCGAGCAGGCCGGGAATCGCAAACGCGCTCGCCGAGAGGCCGAACACCATCAGGCTGCCGGACAGAATGCCGGGCACGAGTTGCGGCAATACGATGCGGCGCAGTGTCGTCGCGGGCGACGCCATCAGCGAGAGCGCAGCGTTTTCCGTTTGCGGGTCGAGCCGTTGCAATGCCGTCCACACGGGGATCACCATGAACGGCAACATCACGTGTACGAGCGCGATCACGATCGCGAAGGTCGTGTATTCGAGCTTGTACGGTCCAAGGCCGAACAGCGCGAACGCCTGATTCACGAGGCCGTTCGTGTTGAGCAGCATGCTCCAGCCAAATGCGCGCACCACCACCGACACCAGCAGCGGCGCGAGAATCACCAGCAGGAAGAGCGAGCGCCACGGGTCGCGCATGCGCGACAGCACATACGCTTCGGGCGTGCCGATCGCGACGCACAGTACGGTCGTCAGCAAGGCGATGCCGAAGGTGCGCAGAAAGATCGTGTGGAAATACGATGAGCCGAGCACTTCGACGTAGTTGTGAAAGTCGAATGCCGCGATCGGGCCGACGGCGGGATCGAAGCGGTAGAACGTCAGCGCGAGCGTCATTGCGAGTGGCACGAGCACGAGCGTCGCGAACAGAATCAACGCCGGCGCGCTCATCAGCCAGAGCGGCACGAAGGCACGCCATGGCGCGCGCGCCGCGCTGCGGTTCGCGCTTTGCGTGGCGGGCAGCGTGCTATCCATGCGCGCGCTCCTGGCCGATCAGGCGCAGCGAATCGCTATGCCAGTCGATGCCGACTTTCGCGCCCTCCGAAAACGGCTCGTTGCCTTCGTTCTGGCAGCACACCAGCATCTCGCCGACCCGGCTGTCGAGCCGGTAAAGCCATTGACTGCCGAGAAAGAAGCGGCTCGTCACGTTGCCCGCGAGACGCCCCTTGTCGGGCGCGCACAATCGCAGCTTTTCCGGGCGAATGCACAGCGTGACGGCGTCGCCGACGTCGATTGCCTGACCTTGCGCGGCGAGCTGCGTCATGCTGCCCGTCTCCGCGAGATCGTGGCCGAGGTCGATGCCGATCGCGTCGCCGTCGCGCGATACGACCTTGCCCGCCAGCATGTTCGCCTTGCCGATGAACTGCGACACGAACAGATTCTCAGGCCGCTCGTACGCGCGATACGGCGTGTCGATCTGCGTGATGCGCCCCGCTTCCATCACGACCACGCGGTCGCTGATCGACAGCGCTTCGGATTGATCGTGCGTGACCATGATCGTCGTCGTGCCGATCTTGCGTTGAATCGAGCGCAGTTCGAACTGCATGTCTTCGCGCAGCTTCGCATCAAGGTTCGACATCGGTTCGTCAAGCAGCAGCACGGGCGGCGCGATCACGATCGCGCGCGCAATCGCCACGCGCTGCCGTTGACCGCCCGACAATTCACGCGGAAAGCGATGCGCGAGCGCATCGAGCCGCACCAGCGCCAAGGCCTCGCGCACGCGATCCGCGCGCTCGGCTTTATCGATGCCGCGCATTTCCAGCCCGAAGCTGACGTTCTGCGCGACGCTCATATGCGGGAACAGCGCGTAGCTTTGAAAGACGATGCCGAGGCCGCGCCGGTTCGGCTTCATGTGCGTGATGTCGCGGCCGTCGAGCGTGATGCGGCCGCGCGTCGTATCGATAAAGCCCGCGATCATCTGCAGCGTGGTCGTCTTGCCGCAGCCCGACGGGCCGAGCAGCGAAACGAATTCGCCCTTTTCCACCGCGAGGTTGATGCCCGTCACGGCATGCAGATCGCCGAACGTCTTCGAAACGTCAGTCAATGTGAGGAACGACATGGTCTGGCCTTTCGGTGCGCGGCACCGGCTGAATCGACTGGTGTCTGTTGAGCCGACTCTAGCTAGCCAAATTCCAGAGCGTCAATGTCAAATTCCAATGAACGATATAAAGATCACGTTTCTTCCGCTGAATGGAATATTTGAGCGATTACATGCACCTTCTATTCCGCTGCGTGCCGTCAGTGAAAATACTGAATTGCACGCGCATCTGTGCTTGCACGGTGTTTGGAGACGACAGTTTGTTTTTCAGTAAGAACATCGGCTAGTATTCCGTTCAATGGAATCCGAATCGAGATCGCCAATGAATTCTTCGAAAGAAGCCGACGCTCCCGGCACCGGCATGTTGCAGCGGGCATTCGCGGTGATCCGCGCGCTGGGAGAAATTCAACCGGAAGGCGGCCGCGTGACGCGCATCGCGAAAGCCGTCGGGCTGACGCAGGCCACCGTGCATCGCATCCTGCATGCGCTGATCGCCGAAGGGGTCGTCGAGCAAGATCAGAGTACGAAGCTTTATCGGCTGAGCGTCGACTTTTTTGCGCTGGCTTCGCAGGCCGGCAATCCGAGCGGCATGCGCGAGCTGTGCCGCCCTGCCTTGCTGCGACTGTGCGCGAGTCTCGGCGACACGATTTTTCTGCTCGTCAAAAGCAGCTTCGATGCCGTGTGCCTCGACATGTGCGAGGGCCCGTTTCCGATCCGCTCGTTCACGGGCGATATCGGCGGCCGCGTCGCGCTGGGCGTCGGCCAAGGCAGTCTTGCGATTCTCGCGTTCCTGCCCGAAGCCGAGCGCGAAGAGATCATTCGCTTCAACGTGCCGCGCCTGCGGAGCTATGGCGTGCTCGACGAAGTCTACTTGCGCACGGAAATCGAACGCGTCCGGCAAGTCGGCTACGCGGGGCGCAATAGCGGCGTGCTGGAAGGCATGGCGGGCGTGGCCGTGCCGATCATCGACCGAACGGGCTGCGCGGTGGCGGCGCTGAGCGTCGGCACGCTGTCGGCGCGACTGGGAGAGGACCGTTTGCCGATGGTCGTCGAACTCCTCAAACGGCAAGCCGATCTGATCGGCCCGCAAGTGAATCCGTTCGATGTCGCGATGCGCCGTCCGATGCACGGCCTCACACGCGCGATGACGACGGAACCGATCGCGTGATGCGTGATTTACATACCGCCCGATAAAGGCGCGGACGTTTTCGCAAGCGGCTGCGCGGCACCCGCTTGAGACACCAGCGAAATAGCGGCTGAATCGGGCATGCCGTTGGCGTCGATGGCGCCTGCTTTCGCGAGCGCTTCGAGATCGCTGTCCACGCCCGCCTGCCCAACCGCGAACGGCGTCGTCAAAAACGCCGGCGCAGTGAGCGTGACGGCATAGTGCTGCTGCAGGTTCGTGACCACCGCCGATTGCGCATTCTGCACGGTAGTCTGGTTTGCAAGCGCCTGCTGGAACTGCGCGTTGCTGGCGAAATTCGCAATCAGACTGGACTCGCTCGTCCCGAGTTGCGCGGCGAGGTAGACGAGCATCAGTTCGGTTTCAGGCGTCGCGTTGAACGTGCCGCCAGCGAAAGCAAGCGAATGCAGCGTCGTGCCGCCGGACGTCACGGTAATCACGCACGGAAGCGTCGCGTTGAACGCAAGGCTGTAACGTCCGCCACCATCCGATAGAGTGGCCCCCGACCCTTGCGCGCAGGCCACGTTGACGTTCGCGCTCGCAAGCGCCTTGCCCGTGGCTGCCGTGCCCGCGAGCGCGAGGTTTTGCGTCACGATTCCGCCCGCGCAACCGTCGAAGCCGATACACACGCTGCCACCGCACGCCGCGAGCGTGGCGAGTGACGCAGCACACATGGCAGACACCGTTGGGCGAACGAAGCGGGCGATGCACAGGTTCATGGCCGTCTGCCGTCGAGGAAAGGGCGCAGATTTTTATTCTAGCTCGCCCTTTCCGGCCTGACGTTCGTTACACGCTCGTCACACGCGCAAACGCATGCGCAACCAGACGCGGTGCTTAGATCACATTGATCGCAACGTCGATATTGCCGCGCGTGGCCTTCGAGTACGGACACAACTCGTCCGCGGCATGCACGACCGCCTCGGCGACGTCGCGCGCCACGCCCGGCATGCTCACGTTGATCCGCGCACCGAGGAAGTACGCGTTGCCCGTCATGCCGAGATCGATCTCGATATCGAGCGCGAGGTCGGACGGCAGCGCGACTTTCTTCGCCTTGGCCGCCAGCCCGATCGCGGTGATCAGACAGGCCGACCACGCGCCCGCGAACAGTTGCTCCGCGGTCGGATGCGGATCGGCGGCTTCGAATACGTGCTGCGGATGCACGTCGTTGCCGGGCGCCGACAGCCTGAGGTCGAGCCGCTCTTCGTGGCCGCGCGAAGCGCCCGTGTGCTTGCTTGCCGTCGTGTGCGTCTTGCCCGTGAACAGGACTTTTTCAATTTTGGTCATCGTGATTCCTTGGTCGAAAGTGGATATCGGTTGATATGGCTTATGCGATTCGATCGCATGCGACGCATATTGCTCGAAGCGTCTCGCAATGTCAATCGCATACGATTTAATCGCTCGCACACTTTCGATAGTGACTGGCGAAGCGATGCAACGGGGTCAAATGGACAGGCGGATACGAAACCGCGAAACCGGCCCATCGCACGCAAGAATCGAACGATGGAAGTATGCTTGGCTTACGGGCAGCCAACACTTGCGCAACGCCCACGCGCCACCCCGTCATGCGCCGGAGGAAGTCCGCGATGAGCAACGAGTCAACGCCGTCAGACGCAGCGCCCGCCCGTGAGCCAGCCACGGACGCGAACCTCTTCGACGGCGATCTCCTCGAAGACCCGAGCGTGCGCGATCATCCGCGGCACCAGCAGATGTTTCCCGTCCTCTCGGAAGCGGAGATCGAGCGGATACGGCGCTTCGGCGCGCGGTCCCGCTACACGACGGGCGCCCTGCTCTATCGCGCGGGAAGCCTGTGTCCTGGCGTGTTCGTGCTGCTGTCGGGCAAGGTGCGAATAGTCGGGCGCGATGGTCTCGGTCACGAGCGGGTTATTCATACGTACACGCAACGCGGCGAGTTCACGTCGGATGTGACGCAGCTCTCCAACAAGCCGGCCGTCGTCGACGCGCATGTGGTCGAAGATGTCGAAGCGATCCTGCTGCGGCCCGACGAACTGAGCGCGATGATGATCAGCGAAGCCGACCTCGGCGAGAAGATCATGCGCGCGCTGATTCTGCGGCGCGTTCTGGTGATCGAGCGCGGACACGGCGTCGTGCTGGTCGGGCCGTCCAGTAGCGGGCGGCTCGCCACGCTGCAGAACTTCCTGCGCCGCAACGTGTTCCCGAACATGACGCTCGACGCCGACAAGGACGCCGAAGCGATCGCGCTGCTCGAACGTCTGACGCCGCAACCCGACGACTTTCCGCTCGTCCTCTGCCCGAACGGCACGGTGCTGCGCAATCCCGACGAAGGGCAGCTTGCGTCGTGTCTCGGGCTGATTCCCGAATTCGATCCGGCGCATGTGTACGACGTCGCCATTGTCGGCGCGGGTCCGGCGGGACTGGCGACGGCCGTGTATGCGGCCTCGGAAGGGTTGTCGGTGGCCGCGCTCGATTGCCGCGCGCCCGGCGGGCAAGCGGGCACCAGTTCGCGCATCGAAAACTATCTGGGTTTTCCGACGGGCATCACGGGCCAGGCGCTCGCGGGCCGCGCGTTCGTGCAGGCGCAGAAGTTCGGCGCGCACATCGGCATTCCGTGCGAGGTCCGGGCCCTGTATTGCGACAAGGAGCCGCCCGTCGTCGAACTCACCGACGCCCGGCGCATCACCGCGCGCACGGTCGTGATCGCGAGCGGCGCGGAGTATCGGCGCCCGGATGTCGAAGGGTTGGAGCGCTTCGAAGGCTCCGGTGTCTATTACTGGGCCACGCCAATCGAGGCGCGTCTGTGCCGCAAGGAGCCCGTGCTGCTGATCGGCGGCGGCAATTCGGCGGGACAGGCGGTCGTGTTTCTCGCGGCGCATGCCGAGCATGTGCATATGTTCATACGCGGCGCGAGCCTCGAACACAGCATGTCGCACTATCTGATCGAACGCATTTTGGCGCTGCCGAACGTAACGCTTCACACGCGCATCGAACTGACCGCGCTGCAAGGCGATGCGCGGCTCGAACGCGTGCATTATCGGGGCGCGGGCGGCATCGAAGGCAGCATGACGACGCATCATCTGTTCGTCTTTATCGGCGCCGAGCCGAACACCGGCTGGCTCAAGACATGCGGCGTGTCGCTCGACGACAAAGACTTCGTTTTGACGGGGCCCGACATTCCCGGAGCCGGGCTGCAATCGATGTCATTGCAGACCAGCGTGCCCGGCGTCTTCGCGATCGGCGACGTGCGCTCGGGGTCGACCAAGCGGGTTGCATCCGCAGTGGGCGAAGGCGCGGCCGTGGTCGCGCAGATCCACCGCCTGCTGGCCGAGGCGCGGGCCGCGTGCTAGCGGGCGCGCCATACAGACGCGCTACTTCAACAATCCGAACACCGCGACGCCATTCGTCGTGCCGACGTACACGCGTCCATGCGCGACCATCGGCGTGATGTACTTGTTGCCCGCGCCGAACGTGTCGCGCGAACCCGACTGATTGCTGTTGTACAGCTCCTGCGCGAGATTCGCGGCATTGAACGCATGCAGCGCCGCCACCGAACCATTCTCGGCCGCCCACACGATCGCGTTCTGCGCGCCATTCGCCGAGATGCTCGGCGTCGTGCCGGGATACGGGAACTTGAACGCGCTTTGCGATGCGGGAGTCGTGGCGAGACGCGCGCCGCTGACCGGGAACGCCTTCAGGTTGTCGCCGACCGAGCCGTAGTACACGACGTTGCCGTAGAACGCCGCCGTCGTGAACACGCCGCCAATCAGTTGACCGTCGATCTCCTGCCAGATCGCGTTGCTGGAGCCGTTGAACTTGCCGAGGTTGTCGCGATCGACGACGTAGATCTTCGAGTCCTTGCCCGATCCGAGCGCAAGATGCCGCGTGACGCCGCCCGCATCGACGAGATCGGGCAACAGCATCGCGCCGCCCGAACCGAGGTCGGCGTCGCGCGCGGATTGCGACACGGTATCGAAGGTGGCGAAATAATCCGCGACGCCGAGATTCGGCGCCGCCCCGAGTTTGACGAACGCATTGCCGAAATTGCCATTCGATGGAAAACCTTGCGCGTTCAACGTGGTGTCGAACGTGCCGTTTGCATCGAGCAGATAAAGCGACGTACCGTCCGACGCCATCCCGCCGCCGCCCATCCATATCGCGCCGCCGCTGCCGTTCGGCGTCAGGTTCAGCGCGCCCGTCTGCGCGAGCGTGTCGGCGTTGTAGGCCATCACCCAGCCGGCGTAGACGCCCTGGTCGCAGTGCGAGGTCCACGCCAGATAGACGTTGCCGTTGACCAGCGTCAGCGCCTGCCGCTCCGCGTATTGCTGCGGATCGAAGACGGTCACGCCGTTGCTGCTGTTCGCACCGCTGCCCGGATAGCTGCCGGCTATTTCCGTTGGGCCGCCGAACACCTCGGCGCCCGTGGCGAGATCGATCGCATGCAGGCGCTGGTGAATCGTTCCGCCACCGTCCTTGCTCATCGCCACCGCATACATCACGCCGTTCGTGCCGCGTCCGCGATCGATGACGGGCGTCGCCGTAATGCCGATTTCAGGGGAAATCTGCGCGCAGTTGCGGGGGTCGCTGGTCGTTTCACCCGCGCCGAGCAGCGACCGCTGCCATAGCTGGGCGTTGCTGTCGGCGTCGAACGCGTACACGCTCGCATGCTCGGTCACGACGTACACGACGTTGTGCGCCGCACCGTTCATCGACACATTGCTGACATACAGCGGTTGCGCGTCGACTTTGCCGTCGACGGACAAAAAGCCCACCTTGCCGAAGCTCGTGGCGTTGACGTTCGCAGGCGTGAGCGTGGTTTCGGCGAGATATTGCCCTGTGCGGGCCAGGTCGTTGTGGAAGGTCAGCACGTCGGTTGCTGCCGCCGCCGTGCCGCCCGAACTGCCTGAGCCACCCGTACCGCCCGAGCCGCCCGGACTGCCCGAACTCGCGCCGCCGCTCCCGCCGTTCGTGCTCGCGTTGTTCGACGAGCCGCCCCCGCTGCACGACACGCAAATCGCAGTGACGAGGCACAGGATCGCGATATGCCGCACACGGCCCAGATTGGAGAACGAACGGTGCCAGCGGTTCATGGACGTCTCCCAGGCGGTCGAGCGACCGCATAGATTGTCGGCCTTGCAGTGGCGAAAGTCGCATGTCGGCGGATTTGCGGCATCACCACTGAGCAATTCGCGTACCGCGACGCGCCCGATTCATGCGACGGAATGCACCGCGTCGCGCGTTTAATACGCACGTACGTCACATCACGAGGCATTCGATATGTTTTCAGAACCGGCACGCCGCTCGTTGCTCGCCGCAGCATGGATCGCCTTGGCATTGACGGCGGCAAACTGCGCGCAGGCCGGCGCGAACACCGCGTCGTCGCGACAGAATGCGCCCGTCGCACATGTCGCCGATCAGGCCATGCGTGTCGTTACGCCCGACGGCGACGGCACTTTGCCACTCTACGCCGATCGCGACATCGACGCCGCAGAACCCGACGTCACACGCGTATTCATCATCGTTCACGGCACGCTGCGCAACGCCGACAAGTACTTCGCCACCGGGCAGCAAGTACTCGCCGCAGCCGGTGCGGATGCAACACGAAGCATGATCGTCGCGCCGCAGTTTCTGACGACGCGCGATCTGCGCGCGTTCCCGATGCCTGACAGCACGCTTGCGTGGTCCGAAGCCGGATGGAAAGAAGGCGCGCCCGCGCGCCGCCCCGCTTCGGTGAGTTCCTTCGCGGCGTTCGATGCGCTGCTCGAACACTTCGACGACCGGCAGCGCTATCCCGCGTTATCTTCTGTGACGGTGATCGGGCATTCGGCGGGTGCGCAGGTCGTGCAGCGTTATGCCGTGGCCGGACGCGCGGAGGAAGCGTTGGCGCGCGACGGAATCCGCGTGCGGTACGTGGTCGCGAATCCGTCGAGCTATCTGTACTTCGACGATGAACGTCCCGTGTCGCGCGGGGTTTTCGAGCACGTCGATATGCAGGCTTGTCCACGCGCTGTCGAATGGAAATACGGCATGGTCGATCCACCCGCTTATGTCGCCTCGCAGGACGCCGCGCAAATCGAGGCCCGCTACGCGAAGCGCGATGTCGTGTATCTGCTTGGAATGGATGACGTGGACCCGCGCACGCATTTTATCGACCGCTCCTGCGCGGCGATGGCACAAGGTCCGTTCCGGCTCGCGCGCGGGCTTGGGTACTTCGATTACCTGCAAAGCCGGTATCCCGTCGGGCTGAATCAGCGCGTGGTCGAAGTGCCCGGCGCGGGACATGACGCGCAACGCATGCTGACATCGGACTGTGGGATGGCGGTGCTGTTCGACGGGCGGATGCCGTCGTCATGTCCTGGCGAGAGTGAAATGCTGTCGCGGTGACGCAACTCGTGCTACTGGATCACAACGTGCGTCACCGCAACACCCGCTTATCGCGCGGCTTGCGATTGCGAGAACCACGCGTCGAAGTTCAACGCGCCGAGACGCGGATTCGCGCCGGGTACGAGCGTGTCGTCGTTCAACTCCGCTCCGAAGTAGCGCGCGTCCATATCCGCGACAACCTTGCGCGAATCGTGCGTGGCGTCGAGGAAGCGCTGCACCATATCCGCAAGCCGCACGCGGTCCGGGCCCGCGATCTCGACGATGCCGTTACGCGGCGCTTCAACGGCATAGTCCGCTACGGCCGCCCCGACGTCATCCGATGCGATGGGCTGGAAGTACGCGGGCGACAGGCGGATGGTCTCGCCGTCGCCGCCCGACTGCGCGATGCCGCCGAGAAACTCGAAGAACTGCGTCGAATGAATGATCGTATAAGGCACGCCCGATTCGCGGATCAACTTTTCCTGCGCGATCTTGCCGCGGAAATAGCCGCTTTGCGCGAGCCGGTCCGTACCGACGACGGATAGCGCCACGTGATGCTGCACACCCGCCGCCCTTTCCGCAGCGAACAGGTTCTTGCCTGCCGTCGTGAAGAATTCGAGCACGGCTGCATCTTCGAATGAAGGCGAGTTGGCGAGATCCACCACGACGTTCGCGCCTGCCAATGCTTCGCTTAGGCCCTCGCCCGTGATCGTGTTGACGCCCGATGCAGGTGAAGCGGCAATGACGTCATGACCACGCCCGCGCAGATTCTTGACCACTTTGCTGCCGATCAGTCCCGTGCCGCCTATCACAACGATCTTCATGATTTTCTCCAAAGTCTTGCGCGGCGCGCTCGCCGCTTGCGGGCTTTCGAAGCCGGCAGAACGTGTCATTGCCGGTTGCTTGCCGGACATGCCGTGATGCCCGGCGTCCGTACAGGAAGCATCGTAGGTGTGTGCTCTTCGATGCGGTAGACGTTCGAAGGTATCCATCGTGTTGCCCTGCGGACACCAATCGACACTTCGCCGCGTTCAGTCGACCGTTGACATCGCATCCATCGTGGTCAGGCAATGCAGGTCGAGCGCTCGCGTGTGCTCGGTCATGTAATCGACGAACACGCGGATGCGCGCCGGAAGATGCTTGCGGCTCAGATAGCAGATGTAGTGGCCGCTATCGTCGGGTGCATACTGGGTGAGACAGGTGACGAGACGCCCTTCGCCGAGCAGATCGCACACCTGATAACCAGGCAGTTGCGCGATGCCCTGTCCATCCAGCACGGACTGAAGAATCAGATCCGGGTCGTTGAACGTATGCGGCGCATGCAACTGGCGTCGCATCGGCAGGCCGTCGACCTTGAACTCCCATTCCCTCACGCGCCCCGATGCCGTACGCAGGTTGATGCAGCGATGGTCGGCCAGTTCATCGACATGGCGCGGCAAGCCGTGAGCGGCCGCATATGCGGGCGACGCGCAGACGATCATCTGCATGGGTATCAGTTGACGCGCGACGATCTCGCTGTCTTCCATGCGTCCGTCGCGAAACGATACGTCGATACGATCGGCCGTGAAGTCGGCGGGACGGTCGTTGAGCAGCAGTTCCAGCGAGATATCCGGATACTGTGCGTGAAAACCGCGCAACAAGGGCGCAACGATCCTGCGCCCGAAGCCCGGCGTCGAGTAGATGCGCAGCCGCCCTCGCGGCGGCCCGCTGCGCAGTTCGCGCATCTCTTCGAGCGCCTGGACGATGCGCTCGACGCCCGCCTGACAGTTCTCGAAGAAGAGTTCGCCTTCGCGCGTCAGCGACGTGTTGCGGGTCGTGCGCAGAAAGAGGCGGGTATCCAGCTGGGCCTCCAGCTTCTGCACGTTCCGGCTGACGGACGAGCGGCCGATGCCGAGGCGATCGCCCGCTCTGGCGAAACTGCCTTCGTTGGCAACGGCAAGAAAGGAAACGACGCCGGCGAAACTCGTTGCAAACGTGCTTGCAATCGGATCGTCGGCGCCCGTAACGGAGCGGCGCGGTGCGTAGTCTGACATGGAAGCGCGAAGAGTGGAGGTTCTTATCCAACTAGACGTTTCAGCGCTTCCGTTTGTGACATTGTCCGCCGATTTTCTTTTGCGGCCACGCGTGCGGCCGCTCGCGCGCCTTACTTCTCCGGCACCAGAACGGGCGCGCCCTTGTCCTTCAGCAGCAGCACGAGGAACTTCGCCGGCTTCGTCTGGCTCGCGTTGTGGCCCACCGTGTGGACATCGTTCGGGCCTTCATAGAAGGACTGGCCCGGCGTCAGCGTGACTTCCTTGCCGCCCCTGACCTGCATCACGATCGACCCTTCCAGCACGTAGATGAAGCCGTGCGCATTATGCCGATGCACCGGGTCCACGGCGCCAGGCGGATATTCGACGAGGATCATCAACGCTTCCTTGCCGGGATAGTCGTCGAGCGGCTTGGTCATGACGGGTGTTACGATGGCCTGCGGCGGCTCGGCGCGGGCCTGTTGGGTCAACGCGCCCGCCATGACGAGCAGGGCTGCGATAGTTCTCTTCGAGCGAAACATGATGCGCTCCTCACATGGACGCGGCCCGTACAGACCGAGGTTGAACAAGAACGGCGCCCCGGCTCAGGCGAGGTTCGCCTTGTCGAGGCCGAATGCCTTGTCGGACGATCCCGGCACGAACTTGAACGCAACGTTCGCGCGGTTCCAGGCGTTGATGGCCATGACTTCGAATGTCAGGTCCGACAGTTCCTTTTCCGAGAACTGGCCGCGCACGCGCTCGTAGATATCGTCGGGCACGCCGTGCTCGGGCAATGTGGTCAGCACTTCCGTCCACGCGAGCGCGGCACGTTCGCGCGGCGAGAACAGCGTCGACTCGCGCCAGATCGCCACATGGTGGACGCGCAGCGCGCGCTCGCCGTGAATGGTCGCTTCCTTCACGTGCATGTCGAGGCAAAAGCCGCAACCGTTGATCTGCGAAGCGCGGATGTTGACGAGATCGCGGATCGGTTCTTCGATCGCACAGTCCTTCAGCAGGTTGCTGAGTTCGATGAACTTCTTCGATAGCTCGGGCGATTGGTGAAAGTAGTTGATACGCTGAGTCATGACTTCTCCTGGCGACGATGACGGATGCATCCGTGCGGGACGGATGCCGTTCGCGGTGGTGAACCGCACGTCGCCATGGTAGGTTCGTGACGCGCGCAGCGGTAGACCTGCGGACGGGCTCACGGTGTTGCCCATCCGGCACCAATCCCGCCGTCAGACGCTGGCGGGCGGAGTGATCGCAGCGGCGCGCAGCGCGCTCAGGGTTCGCCGTATGCGGCGGCGATGCGCGCCAGCTTGTCGGGATTGCGTTGGACGTGAATGCTGACGATGCGCTCGCCGTCCGTTTCGAATGACATCGCCGATTCGAGTTTGCCTTCGATATAGCGCAACAGCGCGCTCTGACCGTTGAGCGTCACGAGCTTGACATGAACCCCGTCCGGAAAACGCCGCAACGCCGCGTAGAAAAGCTGCGCGATGCGCCGGCCGCCCACCATCGGCTTCGGGAAGCTCGTCACCTTGCCGCCGCCGTCGCCGATCAGGGTGGCCTCTTCGGCGAGGAATGCGTTGATGGCGTGGAAGTCCGCGCTCGCGAGCGCCTGCGCAAAGCTCTGCAACAACTGTCGATGCTTCTCGCGCGGCACGGCATAGCGCGGGCGCTCGTCCCGCAGTTGCGCCTTCGCGCGGCTCACCAGTTGACGGCATGCGGACTCCGTCTTGCCGATCGCATCGGCAACCTCGTCGTAGTCCGCGTCAAAGACTTCGCGCAGCAGGAACGCGGCGCGCGCTTCGGGCGTGAGTCGTTCGAGCAGCATCAGGAACGCGACGGACACGTCGTCGGCGCGCTCGGTCATCTCCTCCGGTGTCGCGGGCGAGTCGCTGATCTCGGGCTCGGGCAACCAGATGCCCGTGTAGTGCTCGCGCTGGATCTTCGCGGCGCGCAGACGGTCGATGGACATGCGCGTCGTGACGGAGACGAGCCACGCTTCGGCGTTGTCGATGCTCGCGTGGTCGGCCGCATGCCAGCGCAGCCAGACGTCCTGCACGATGTCCTCGGCTTCGGCGACGGAACTGAGCATCCGGTAAGCGATTTTCTGCAGGCGCGGGCGAAGCTGGTTGAAGGCGAGGGCGTCGGCGTCCATAGAGTGTGTGTCCTGCCCCTTCCCGGCAACTGGAAAGAGGCGAGGCGCGACAGAGCAGAGATGGCAAAGCTGGAGTTTGCCATGGATGCGCTACGAGGATGGTAGATGGGGCATGGTTGATATGAAGAATCGGGCAGACAGATCAAGCCGCTGTGTCTTCCAGGAAGTCCGTGATCGCATCGCGGCTCGGCGTGAGGCCTCTCAGTTGAAGAAGCGCGCCCGCGTTGCCGCGATGATAGGTGCCATGCAGACAGACATGCAGAACGATCTCGCCGCGCCGCATGCGCGCGGGCTTTCCGCTGGTGAAGACGAAATCGACAGGCTGTTCGAAGCCGTGCTCCGTCATCGCGTCCACGTATGACGCGTACCAGTCGTCGGTTTCCCTGATGCCGTCTACAAGCGCGCTGAGTTCCGGCATGTTTGCCGATCGCGGCGCCTGAAACGCATGCGGCACGCCCTGCAGATGATGCTGAAAAATCCGGTCGACCGCATGGATATGGTCGAAGATACGAAGCATGAGCAAAGCATCTTCTTTGCTTAACTTATCGAAGTCGCGGCTCACGACATCGCAGAGTCCGCGATCGGCCCATCGTTTGATTCCAACGAGTTGCGAGTATGACTGACACGCCATGTGACCTCTCCTTTTCGCGTTGATCCTGATTGGTTTCGACATTGCGATTCGAATCACAAGATGCATAATACGAGCGACTGCTCGTATTACCTACTCGCATTAGGAGCGCGGAAAAATGGCGCGAAAACCGCTCACGAAACCCAGAAAACACGCGTCTCAGCAAAGATCACGCGTGACGGTCGATGCCCTGATCGAAGCAACCGCTCGCATTCTCGTGAAGGACGGCTTCGACAAGGCCAGCACCAACCGTATCGCTGAAAAGGCGGGCGTGAGCGTCGGCTCGTTGTATCAGTACTTTCCCAGCAAAGAGGCGCTTGTCGCGGCCGTCGTTAAGCGTCACGGCGAGGAACTCATGCAGGTTGTCCGTGAGACGCTAGCTGAAGTCACCGCGCTACCGATGGAACAGGCAGTGCGCAGGCTCGTGCTCGCCGCCATCGAGGCGCACCGCATCGATCCGGAACTGCACCGCGTGCTCGCCGAGCAGATTCCGCGCACGGGCGGAACGGAAGAATCGGCGCTATTAGGCGGAGAAACGTATGCGCTGTTCAGAGGCTATCTCGATGCTCATCGCGACGAGTTCCGCCCAATGGACCTTGGGCTTGCGACGTTCGTGTGCGTAACGTCGATAGAGGCACTGACGCATACGGCCGTCGTGCATCATGCCGATCGTCTCAGTGACGAAGCGTTTGGCGCGCTCGTCGACGAGACTACGCTGCTTATCGTTCGATATCTCCAATAGGGTTTTCCTCTCTTCTCCGGCATATAGCACTTCCGCCACAGATACGTTTTCTTCAACTGCAGTTGCTTAAGAAAATGCACGGCACGCATTGAAGTGCTCATCCGCTCTGCCTTGCGACAAATTTTTTGCCATCCGTTATATTCCCGTCGACATATCGACAGAGATCGATCGTCGAACACTTTTAGTGACTGGAATTTGGATGTTAAAAAGAACTGTTGCCACTGCGGCATTAAGCCTGGTCGGTTCCGTCGCGCACGCGCAAAGCAGCGTGACGCTCTATGGATTAATCGATACAGGCATCACCTATGCGAACCATGTCGCCACGTCTACCGGACATAGTTCTCTCGTCCGATATGCCGACGGCGTCGCGCAAGGCAGCCGCTGGGGCATTCGCGGCAAGGAAGATCTCGGCGACGGTCTCTCGGCCATCTTCACACTCGAAGGCGGTTTTAATTCCGGCGACGGCACGATCTCGCAAGGCGGCGCGCTGTTCGGACGACAAGCCTGGGTCGGATTGAACAAGAACGGCGTTGGCTCGCTGACATTCGGCCGCCAGTACTCGCTGTCCAGAGACTACATCCACAACTACGCGATGGGCCACGAAACGCCGGCCGGCAACTACGCTTATCACATCAACGATCTGGATCAGTTGACATCGAGCCGCATCAATAACTCGGTCAAGTTCAGCAGCGCGAACTTCAATGGCCTGACCTTTGGCGTGCTCTACGGCTTTTCGAATCAGGCGGGCGCGTTCTCGGGTTCACCTACCACGACCACGAGCACCACGACGACTCAAGGTTCGTCGAGAACATTTAGCACTGGCGTCAACTACACACCCGGTCCGTTCGCGATCGGCGCGGCGTACACCGACATCCGCTTTCCCGGCAGCGCGACGCCGGCATTCACAGCCAACATCGCGAACATCAATACGGGGCCGCTGCGCGATCTGCGCACCTTCGGCATCGGCAGCAGCTATCTGATTGGGCGCGGCAAGGTGTGGGGCAACTGGACGCATACGCAACTCACGCAGATCGCGTCGCGTGAATCGACAGTGAACAACTATGAAGTGGGCGGAAAGTATGCGTTCACGAACGCAGTCAGCGGCGGACTCGGCTACACGTTCTCCGATCTGAGCGGCGAGTTCAGCGGCAAATGGCATCAGGTGAACAGCTTCGTCGACTATGCACTGTCGAAACGAACCGACGTCTACGCGCTTGCCATCTATCAGAAGGCATCGGGCAGCAACGTCGTCAACGGGCATGAGGTGCCCGTTCAGGCGGAGATCGGTGCGAGTTCGAGTTTTATCGGTAACTCGGGGACGGGCGCCAATTCGCAGCTTGCCGTACGCGTTGGCTTACGGCATCTGTTCTAGCGCCCGTCCGCTACGTCACACGGATCAGAACGCGTGACGCAGGCCAACCGTCACGGCAACCTGCGTATCCGTCGACGACGGCGACAGCGTGTTGATCATCGCGTGCGAGAGCACCGAACCCGTCGGTGCGCCATGCACGCCCTGATAGACGCCTTCAAGGTAGAAGTCGGTGCGCTTGCTGAGCGCATAGTCCGTTTGCAGCATCGCCGTATTCCATCCCGGCGACGAACCGTTGTACGCGCCGTGCGTGTACGTGTATGCGCCCGACACGCTCAACGCAGGCGTCAGCGCGTATTTCGCGTTCACCTCGTAGTTATCCAGTCGCAACGAACCGGCCAACGTTCCCGCCGACGAATCGTTTGCGCCAAGATAGGTGCCCGTACCGAACGAGAACACACCCGCCGCGTTGTCGATCTGCGAATGGCTCCACACGAGACCGACCGTCGCGGGGCCAAACGTGTAATTGCCGCCAACCGACCAGATGCGCTGCCGTTCCGCGATAAAGTTCGCGCTCGTATCCGACGACGTGGTCGCGCCGCTACCGTTGCCCGCATTGTTGAACTGCAGGTATCCGGCGGCGAGATTGACGGGGCCCATCGCATACGACACGCCGAAGCCATACGAGCGATTGTTCGCGAAGTCGCCTGCCTTGTTGCTGAAGCTATACATCGTTTCAAGCGTGACGCCGCTCCACGTCGGACTGGTGTACTTGACCGAGTTGTTGATCACGACGGAGTTCGCAGCGAGGTTGTCGTTCTCGAACGGATGCGCGGCCATGCTGCCGCCCCACGTGTTGAACTCGGCTGTCAGCGGCCCGACGAGATCGTTCATTGCGTCGAACTGCCGGCCGAACGTCAAGGTGCCGTACGGATCACTTTGAAGGCCGACCCACGCCTGCGAACCGAAGGCACTGCCCGAAAATGCCTGCGCGCCGTTGTTAAGCAAGAAACCCTGCTCAAGCTTGAACACGGCATGCAAGCCGCCGCCAAGATCTTCCGAGCCCTTGAGCCCGAAGACCGTATTCTGCGTCGAGCTGCTCACCATCTGCCAATTGCTGTGCCCCTGCTGGTTATTGGTGTACACCAGACCGGTGTCGATAAGACCATAGAGCGTCACGCTGCTTTGCGCGTGCGCGGAAGCGGTAAAAACACCGAGTGTTGCGAGGGCGAGTAAAGATTTCTTCATGTTGGTTTGGCTCCGTGATGTAGCTGTGAAGAGTTTTTAGGCGCGCGATCATAAAAGAACGGACGATGGTTTGGCAACCTCGCACGCCCCGGACTCAGCAGCGTCTTCATCATAGGAGTGTCAAAAATAACCGGGGCTGAACGGCGCAGTCGCGCAACGCAAAAGCAACGCATGCCGATACCCGATTACTTTCAGACAGATAAAAGTGCTTTTGTGATTGGCTAACAGAAAGAGCACAGACGCGTGCTCAAAGGCGAAAAGCGTATTGCAAGCAAACCACGCATTGCACGTGGTTAGCACGGACTGGCTATCCGTTCTTCGGCGCGGAAGAAATGTTTCGTCTGCGACGACCATCGGCGGCACGTTCGAGCAACAGCCGGTCCATTGCCGACAGCAGATCCGTAGGGGCGAGCGGCTTGCGCAAAAAGCCGTCGTAATAGACGAACGCGGGCGGGCTCGGCTCGCCCGATACGAGGATGAACACGATCTCCGCGAGGTTCTGCTCGTTGCGCACGTGATGGCACAGCACGCTGCCCGACATCACGGGCATCCGCCAGTCCGCGACGACGACATCCACATCGCGCTCGCGCAGCATATCGAGCGCGGCGCGCCCATCTTCGGCGAGACAGGTCGCATAGCCATGCGCTTCGCACACGCCTTG
Source organism: Paraburkholderia steynii (assembly GCF_900100565.1). Taxonomy (NCBI): domain Bacteria; kingdom Pseudomonadati; phylum Pseudomonadota; class Betaproteobacteria; order Burkholderiales; family Burkholderiaceae; genus Paraburkholderia; species Paraburkholderia steynii. Next base: position 32,659 of record NZ_FNDI01000041.1, read on the forward strand.
CCATGCGTCCAGCGTTTCAACGTCATCATCTACAAGCAGCACTGTCGGCATATCTGGCCTCGCTCATGACCATTCGATGCACTGCGCTCGCGTCCGCTTCGTGACGTTCAAGCGCGCCTGGATACATTGCTGTCGAAGGAAACCGAAAGCCGGCGCCGCGTTCCGATTCGAACCCGATGATGCGCCGGCCCTACGATGCAACTCAACTCATACGGGGAACGGATTGCGTTCCGCGAATCCTTCCTGATGCCAGTACGGGTACGCCGGCCGGACCTTGCTCGCTTCATCGAGCTTCGCGACCTGCTCTTGCGTGAGATTCCAGCCCACCGCGCCGAGGTTCTGACGCAATTGCTCCTCGTTGCGCGCGCCAATCAGCACCGTCGAAACCGTGGGCCGTTGCAGCAGCCAGTTCAACGCGATCTGCGGAATCGTCTTGCCCGTTTCTTCGGCGATCGCATCCAGTGCATCCACGACGCGATACAGATACTCCTCAGGCACGGGCGGACCCATGTCGGCTGTCTTGTGCAATCGGCTCTGGTCCGGCAGCGGCTGGCCACGACGGATCTTGCCCGTCAAACGGCCCCAGCCCAGCGGACTCCATACGACAGCGCCCACACCTTGGTCAATGCCGAGCGGCATCAGTTCCCATTCGTAGTCGCGCCCGATCAGCGAGTAATAGGTCTGGTTCGCCACGTATCGCGGATAACCATAACGGTCCGCGACATCGAGCGATTTTTGCAGATGCCAACCCGAGAAATTCGACACGCCCGTGTAGCGGATCTTGCCCGCGCGCACGAGATCGTTCAACGTGGAGAGCGTTTCTTCCACGGGCGTCTTCGCGTCGAAGCCATGCAACTGGAATAGATCGATATAGTCGGTTTGCAGACGCTTTAGCGCGGCATCGACTGCCTGGATCAGATGGAAACGCGACGAGCCCACGGCATTCGGATCGTTTTCATCGAAGCGAAACGTGGCCTTCGTCGAGATGATGGTCTTGTCGCGACGCCCTTTCAATGCCTCGCCGAGAATCGATTCCGATGAGCCGTTCGAATAGATGTCAGCGGTGTCGAACATCGTGACGCCGGCGTCGAGACAGACATCGATGAGCTTGCGTGCTTCGGCGACATCCGTCGCGCCCCACGCCTGAAAGAATTCGCCTTTGCCGCCGAACGTGCCCGTGCCGAAGCTGAGTACGGGTACCTTGAATCCTGACGCGCCCAGGTGACGATATTCCATGTTGGCCCCATTGATGAATCGGTTGAATGATGCGGACCGCTCGCAAGCTTCGATGCGAGCGCAAAGGTCAGGTCCATAGACTACCCCATTGGCCCGTGGCGTGCAGGCGTGTCGGCCGACGTCATTCAATTGAAAGAAGAAGCATGCGAATATCCAGAATGAATACATGCATGCGAAAGAGATGAGCAAGCGCAGCGCCTGATCCGAATTGCAAAAACAAACGGGGCGCGCATCTCACTGCGCGCCCCGCTTCTCTAAGCTGCCTCAACCGTTGACGGTCTCGACCTCGCTATGCACCGGCTTGCTCTTGCGGCGCAGCTCTTCCGTCGTTTCGCCGCCGCCATCGGGCAGCCAGCCCGGCGGCTGGATCACGTGATTGATCGCGATCCACACGCTCTTCGCCGTCACGACATCGCGAATCAGCGTGGCCCAGTGTTCGAACTCGACGACGAACGGATTGCGTGATGTGGTCGGCGTGACGAGACCGTAGCGGCAGGGTTCTTCGGCGCGTTCTTCGACATAGGTGCCGAACAGACGGTCGAAGATGATCAGCACGCCGCCGTAGTTCGCATCGAGGTACTCGACATTCGAAGCGTGATGCACACGGTGCGCGGACGGCGTGTTGAACACATACTCGAGCCAGCCGAGCTTCGGCACCCACGTCGTATGCAGCCAGAACTGGTACAGCAGGTTCATGTAGAGCGTCAGCAGCACGACTTCAGGGCGCACGCCGAGGAACACGAGCGGCGTGAAGAACATGGCCGAGCCCGTCAGCTTGCCTGTCACGCCGAGCCGATAGGCCGTGGAAAGCGTCAGCTGGTTCGGCGAGTGATGCACGGCATGCGTGGCCCAGAAGAAGCGCATACGGTGCGACGCGCGGTGATACCAGTAGTAGCAGAACTCCTGTCCGATGAAGAGCGCGAACACCATCACCGCGCTATTGATCGACACAGTGAAGAGGCGATGGTCCCACGCGAGGGCGAAAACCGGCGTCGCGAGCGAGAGCGGCAACAACGCGAGCAGCTTGCGTCCGACCAGGTCGAACAGCGAAATCCAGACTTCGTACCACGCGAACGGAGTGGCGGTGCTGCGGTTTTTTCTGCTGAGCACGACTGCTTCGATCAACGACACGAATACGATGACGGCCGAAGCGTAGAGAGGGAGTTTTCCGAAGTGTTCCATGACGATGCCATAACGGTTGTGGCGGGAGGTATCGTCTGCGGTGGGTTGGATCAGTCAGTGCATCGCATCCGATATGCGCACTGTAGTGATGGCCGTCGTTACAGGCTATGCGGAAGTTATTTCACCTTATGTCATGGCGCCCGGCGCCTTGTGGGACGGGGCTTTCGGGGTTTTTTGCGAGACTCGGAAAATGGCCACGGAAGGGGAAAAATTGCAGCGATTGCCGTGTTGCGAACGGTCGTGCTACTCAAAGGTGAATCGCTGCAATCACAACGATTCGCCCAAGCCTCAGCCCGCCATCGTCGCGCGCACCGTGTATTCGCCTTCCGGCACCGCGACCGCCAGCCGCTCCAGCGACGTGTAGAAATCGGCGGGCAGCGGTTCGACGGGATAGCCGCGTTTCTCCCACGCATCCAGACCGCCCTTCAACGCGTGCGCGTGCCGAATGCCCTTGCGATGCAACTGCTCGATGATGCGCCGCGCCGTCGCCTCGCTCGGACAGACGCAATACACGACGATGGGATGCGCGAGCAGCACGGCGTCCAGCTTGTCCGGCGAGTCGAGATCGAGCGGATAGGCGCCCGCGATCCGGTAAGCCTCTTGTTCGCGCACGCTGCGCGGCCGTGCGTCGAAGACCAGCGGCGGCGCGTCCGAACGCATCATCGTATCGAGCTGCTCGGGGCTGATACGCGTCTTAGCGAGCAAGCGCCGGAATTGCACGCGCCGCACCCAGCGGTACAGCAACACCGTCACGCAGATGGCCGCGAATGCGTCGAAGATCGTGCCGCCGTTGTGCCGCACCAGCAGCATCGCCTGCACGATCTCGTCATGCAGCGCCGCGCCGCCGAGCAGATACGCGCCCGTCCACAGCGACGCGCCGACGGCATCCCAGAACAGAAACACGCTGGTCGCAATCGCCGTCGTGCCGAGCAGCGGCGCGGAAATCAGGCCGAGGCCGGGCAGGAACTTGGCGAGCGTGAGAATCGGCGCGCCATGCCGCTCGAAGACGCCGCGCGCAGTGCGCAGCGTCGTATCGAGCGACAGCGAAAAGCGCACCAGCCCGTTCAGCAGTCGCCGGCCGCGCACGCGCCCGACGAAGAACCACATCGAATCAGCGAGCAGCGTCGCGCCAACGGCCGCGCAGAACACGGCCGCGTACGACACCTGCCCCATCGCCGCCATGGTCCCGGCGAGCATCAGCATCGGCGCGGCCGGCACGGGCACGCCGAGTTGCGTGACCAGCACGCTGAGAAACACGGCCCACGGGCCGAGCGAAGCGGGGATAGCGGTGGGGAAATGCCACACGACAGCGGTCCTTTAAAGCATGGTGCGGGCGGCGTTCTCGCTGAACGACGCCCGTCGAAACGGCGTTGCGCGTTGCAGTTGCTGAAGCCGAAAACGAACCCGGCCAGCAAGCGACGCCCGGCGATTCTAGACGGGATTGCGCGAGGACGTGTTCCTGCCGTACAACGCGCCGCCTGTCTTTCCATGCAAAAAGTAACGGATTTCACGGTCAATTCCGTGAAACCGCTTGCCGCTCCCGTGTCAGTCCGGGTCGGGCACCGTCATGCCGAGCAGCGCGGAACTGACCGACTTGCCGTGCGCATCGAGCGCGAGCGAGCGCGTGACGCCGCCGCCGAGCGCATCGCGCAGCACGAAGTTGAACGCCGCGAGGCGCGGCAATTCATGGCGCGTCACTTCGCCATGCACGAAATCGGCGAGCAACGCCTTCACCTGCGCGGCGCTCAGATTGGCGCGTAGATGCTCGTAGTGACGCGGGTCGTGACAAATCACCGACACATTCAGCGTATTGCCCTTGTCGCCCGTGCGTGAATGCGCGAGTTCGCGTAATTGCATGTCAAGCCTCCACGAAAGCAAAAGCCGGCTTCACGTCGTCGCGCGGCAACAGCACGGATTGCACCGCGAGCACCTCGCGTGTCGATTTGGTGACGCCGCCACCGCCCGCCGGTCCGTTCGTATAAAGCGTTTCGACTTCGTTGCCGATGCGTAGCGCTTCCTCAGCCGTGGCCGTTCGTCCGGCGACGCGTGCGCGTACTTCGTACGGCTCGCCTCGCTCGGCGGCGGCCGTCTCGCCGTAAAGCGAATCGATGCCGATCAGATCGAAGCGCAGTTCGCTCGCGGCGACGCTCGTCAGCGCCAGCCGCTCTCGCACGATGTCGAGCGCGAGCCGCGCGCGCGCGACGGCGCCCGGCCCACCATACGAAATCTGCCCTTCGCCGATATAGCCGTCCGCATAAGCCACCGACACCTTCAGCGTGTCCGTGCGCGCCGTGCCCTTGCCGCCCGTCACCCGCACGCGATCCACCGCCTCTTCCGCGACTTCGACTTGCGTGAAATCGGCGACCACATCCGGTTGCAGATAGCGGGCCGGGTCGTGAATCTCGTAGATCAGTTGCTCTTTGCATGTCGCCGCGCTGACGCGGCCGCCCGCGTGCGGCACTTTCGTAATCGTGACCGCACCGTCCGCCGTGACTTCGCCGATCGGGAAACCGAGCCGCGCAAGATTCGGCACGTCCTTGTAGCCGGGATCGGCGAAATAGCCGCCCGTGATCTGCCCCGCGCATTCGAGCAGATGCCCGACGACAGTCGCCTGGCCGAGCGTCGTCCAGTCGTCCATGCGCCAGCCGAACGCGTGGATCAGCGGCGCCGTGAACAAGGACGGATCGGCGACGCGCCCGGTCAGCACGATATCGGCGCCCGCGTTGAGCGCGGCGACGATGGGCGCCGCGCCCAGATAGGCATTCGCCGACACGATGCGCTCGCGATACGCCGCGACGTCATCGCCCGACTCCTCGAAGCGGAACTGGCCTTGCAGCACGACATCGAGCACGTCGTCGCCGCTCACCGCCGCGATCGTCAGGCCGCCCAGACCGAGCGACTGCGCGATCTGCGCTGTCTTGCGCGCAGCCGCATACGGATTGGCCGCGCCCATGTTCGAGATGATCCGCACGCCGTTGCGCGCGGCAACGGGCAGCACGGCGCGCATGCGCGCTTCGAGCAGCGGATCGTAGCCGAGTTGCGGATCTTTGCGTTTCGCCTGCTGCGCGATCGCAATGGTCCGCTCAGCCAGGCACTCGAACACGAGAAAGTCGAGTTGCCCGTGCTCCGCCAGTTCGACGGCGGGCTCGATACGGTCGCCCGAGTAACCTGCGCCGGCTCCGAGCCTGACACGTCGTTCGTGCTGATTTGCTGTCATTGCCGCACCACCCTCTGCTAAAACTCACAACGAAAAAATACCCAGCACGACGCACGCAACCGTCATCACGATCGACGCGCCGAACAGCAGCGGGAACGTGAACTTCTGATGCTCGGCGAGTTCGATCCCGCACAGGCCGACCACGAGAAACGTCGCGGGCGTCAACGGGCTGACGGGAAAGCCCGTCGTCATCTGGCCGAGCAGCGCCGCCTGGCCGACCTGCACGGACGGCACGCCGAGCTGCCCCGCCACTTCGGCAATCACGGGCAACACGCCGAAATAGAACGAGTCGGGGTCGAACAGCATGCTGAGCGGCATCGAAAGCAGGCCGAGCACGACGGGAATGTGACCCGCCATCCCAGGCGGCACGAAGCCGACGGCCGCCTGCGCCATCGCTTTCAGCATGCCGCTGCCCTGCATGACTCCCGTGAACACGCCGGCTGCGAGCAGAATGCCCGCCATCATCAGCGCGGCGCGCGCGTGGGCATCGATGCGCTTGCGTTGCATGTCGACGTTCGGATAGTTGACCATCAGCGCGATGCACAAACCGACCATGAACATGATCGCGGGCGGAATCTTCTCGCCCATCACGACCATCGTGCCGAGCACGATCACCGTCAGCACGATGTTGAACCAGAAATTCTGCGGGCGGCGCAGCGCCTGCTCTTCGGGTGTGAGTTCGCGTTGCGGCATCGGAATCCCGCCAGCCGCGCCCGACACGCCGAGCCGTTTCTCTTCGCGCCGCCCCAGCCAGTACGCCGTGCCGAACACGAACACGAGGCCGATCGCCTGCACAGGAATCAACGGATTGAACAGCGCCGAGACGGGCAGGTGCAGCGACGCGGACGCGCGGATCATCGGCCCCGTCCACGGCAGGAAGTTGATGCCCGCCGCCAGCGATACTGCCGCCGCCAGCACACGCTTGTCCATCTGCAGGCGCTCGTAGAGCGGCAGCATCGCCGGAATCGTGACGAGAAAGCAGACGGCGCCCGAGCCGTCCAGATGGATCAGCAGCGCGAGCAGCGTCGTGCCCATCACGATGCGCGTCGGCCGCGTGCCGACGGCCCGCAGAATCCGGTCGATGATGGGATCGAGCGTGCCCGCGTCGGTGATCGTGCCGAAGTACAGGATCGCGAACACGAACATGCCGACCACGGGCGCCAGGTTCTTCAACCCGTCGACGACGAACTTGCTGGTCTGCAGCCCGAAGCCGCCCATCAGCGACGCCGCAATCGGCACGATGATCAGCGCGACGAGCGGCGACATGCGCTTCGACAGAATGGCGCCGAGCAATACGGCGATGGTGATGAGCCCCAGTAAAGGCAGCATGTGCGTGTCTCCAGGTCTTGTCTTTTAATGGCTTCGAGCGTAAGTTCGGCGCAGCAATAACACAATTGAAATGATTTGATCGCAGCAATCACGAACTGTTATGGATCTGAATCTTCGCGACATCCGCGCATTCGTCACGGTCGCTAACGCGGGCAATTTCACGCGGGCCGCCGCCCGGCTGCATCTGTCGCAGCCGGCGCTCACCGTGCAGATACGGCGGCTCGAAGAGACCGTCGGCGCACGGCTGTTCGACCGCAATAGCCGCTCGGTCGCGCTCACGCAAACGGGCCGCGAGCTGCTGCCGCTGCTGCAACGCTCGCTCGACGACATGGAGCGCGTGCTGCGCGACGCCCGCGCGCTCGGTGAGGGATCGAGCGGCACCGTGCGCCTAGCGTGTCTGCCGACGTTCGCGGCGAGCGCGCTGCCCGATCTGATCCAGGTGTTCAGGAAGCGCGTGCCGCAGGCGCAGTTCCAGATTCGTGACGTGGTCGCGAGCACGGTGAATGCGCTCGTGCGCAATGAAGAGGCCGATATCGGCCTGACGGGCGGCGATACCTTCGACGCGGCGCTCGAAGTGCTGGTCGAAGGCGCCGACCGGCTCGTGGTGGTGTGCCCGAAAGACCATGCGCTGGCCCGCAAGCGCCGCGTGTCGGTCAGCGATGTCGCCGCATCGCCGCTCGTGCTGACGGCGCAAGGCACGAGCGTTCGCAGCGTCGTCGATGCGGCGCTCGAGCAGGCCGGCTGCGCGCCCGAGATCGCCTGCGAGCCGACCTACATGATGACGGCCGTGGCAATGGTGCGCGGCGGGCTCGGCGTGACGATCCTGCCCGCGACGGCCCGCGAGGTGCTGGCCGAACAGGATCTGATCGCAAGACCCATCGACGATCCTTCGTTCGTGCGGCCCATCGCGCTGATCAAAAAGCGTGGCCGCACCTTGCCCCGCGTCGCGGAAGACTTCGTGACACTGATCGCGAAACGCATGAAGTGATCGCCGGAAAAATCCGAACACTTGACATGCGCGCGTCACATGACGTCGTGAGTCGATTGGACGCATTGTGCAATCGCAACCTTACCGGGAAATCGCTATTGCCCGTTTTATGCATCTCCGCCTACTCTTGAGTTCGGCAAGCGGTAGCACCCTGCATCGCAAGCGGCGTCGACGAGCGCCGCGTTCGGCATTCATTCCGAGGCGTTACGCATCACATGTCAGCGTACAAGTTCAAGCTCCTGATCGTCGACGACGACGTCGCGACCGTGCGCATCATGAGCGATATGCTTTCTGATTACGGAGAACGGCGCTTTGCGCTGTCGGGCGAAATGGGCTTGTTGCTTGCGCGGCAATCCACGCCCGACCTGATTCTGCTCGACGCGAGCATGCCCGGCATGACGGGCTTCGACTTCTGCGAAATCCTGAAAGCCGACAGCGAACTCGCGAAAATCCCGGTGATCTTCGTCACGAGCCACGACGCGCCCGCGCTCGAAATCGATGCGTTCCGGCTCGGCGCAGCCGATTACGTAACGAAGCCTCTGAACGCAACCCAGTTGCGCGCACGCGTCGAGACGCAGTTGCGCAAGCGGCTCAAGATCCTGAACCAGTCGGAAAGCTTTCGCGCCGGCCTGTTCCTGCCGCCCACGCTCGGCGCGTTGCCGGACAACATTCTGGTCATCGACAGCGATCCCGGCCGGTTGAACCGTTTGCAGGACCTGCTGCACGATCTCGGCCGCTGCACGTCGGCGACGACGGGCGCGCAAGGTCTCGAACGCGCGCTGCACAGCCTGCCGACCGTGATTCTCGTGGACGCCGCATTGCCCGACACGAGCGGCTTGCAGCTATGCGCGGCGTTGAAGAAGGAGCCGCGGCTCGAAGGCGTGCCCGTGCTGTTGATGACGGACGGCGCGGCCAGTGACAAGGCCGATTATGAACGCGCGCTGCTGAACGGCCTCGCCGACAGCGTGCTGAATCACGCGCAACCCACCGTGCTCAAGGCGCGCGTGAAGCATGCGATGGCGTCGGTGCATGCGGACCAGAGGCGGATCGGCGCGATGCGCGAATACTGGCTCGCCGTGGAGAAAGCCGCACGGCGCGTTGAACGCAAGGACGGCGAAGGGACGGTGCCTGATTGAGCGGAACGGCGGCGAAGGCGCTCTCGCGCTTTTGCCGCCGTTCCACGCTTCACGGCGCGCTGCTAGCGCTCGCTCAGAACCCCGCGGCGAGACCGTCGCGCCGGCTGTCGCTCGCAGCAACATAGCCACGATCCGGCTCGTTGCGGTCGAGCTTCCAGATGAACTGGCCTGAGCCGAAATCCATATACGGATCGTCGATCGACTTGATCGTGTGGCCGAGGCCTTCGAGTTCGCGCGCGGTGCGCGGATCGAGCGTGTGCTCGATATCGATCGAGAAGTCGCGGTTGACCTTCCAGCGCGGCGCGTCGCACGCGGCCTGCGGCTGCTGGCCGTAGTCGAGCATCCGCACGACGGTCTGCAAATGGCCTTGCGGCTGCATGTCGCCGCCCATCACGCCGAAGCTCATCACCGCTTCCTGCTGGCCATCCACCTGCTGCGTGAGGAACGCCGGGATGATCGTGTGGAACGGCCGCTTGCCGCCTTCGACGACATTCGGCGACTTCGGGTCCATCGAAAAACCGCAGCCGCGGTTTTGCAGCGAAATGCCCATGCCGGGCACCACACAGCCGGAGCCGAAACCCATGTAGTTCGACTGGATGAAGCTGACCATCATGCCGCGCTCGTCCGCCGCCGACATATAGATCGTGCCGCCCGTCTTCGGCATGCCGAAGTCGAACTGCGTCGCGCGCTTCGGGTCGATCAGCTTCGCGCGCGATTTCAGGTAGGCGTCGTCGAGCATCTGCTCGGGCGTCACTTCCATCGAACGCGGATCGGCGACGTAGCGGTAGACGTCCGCGAAGGCGAGCTTCATCGCTTCGATCTGCAAGTGCTGCGATTCGATGCCGTCGAGCTTCAGCGAAGCCACGTCGAACTGTTCGAGTATGCCGAGCGCGATCAACGCGGCGATGCCCTGCCCGTTTGGCGGAATCTCGTGTACCGTGTAGCCGCGATAGTCCTTGCCGATCGGCTCGACCCACTCGGGTTGATAGTTGCGCAGATCGTCGAATGTCATCGCGCCGCCGTATTCACGCGCAAACGCCGCGATGCGCTCGGCGATTTCGCCTTCGTAGTAAGCGCGCGGGCCTTTTTCGGCGAGCAGGCGCAAGGTCTTCGCATGGCCCGGCATCCGGATCAGTTCGCTGACTTCGGGCGCGCGGCCGTGCGGCATGAAGGCATCGGCGAAACCCGGCTGGTTCTTCAGCTCGGGCACGGCGGCCGCCCACTTGCGCGCGACGACGCTTGCCACCGCGTGGCCACGCTCGGCAATCTCGATGGCGGGCTCCATCAGGTCGGCGAACGGCAGCGAGCCGAACTTCTTGTGCAGCGCTTCCCAGCCAGCGATTGCGCCCGGCACCGTCACCGTGTCCCAGCCGCGCACGGGTTGCGAGGCGACGCCGTTGTTCTCGCCGTATTTGCGCTTGAAGTAATCGACATTCCACGCGGCGGGCGCGACGCCCGAAGCATTCAACCCGTGCAGCTTCTTGCCGTCCCACACGAGCGCGAATGCATCGCTGCCCAGGCCGTTCGACACAGGCTCGACGACGGTGATCGCCGCGGCGGCCGCGATCGCGGCATCGACGGCATTGCCGCCTTTCCACAGCATGCGCAAGCCGGCCTGCGCGGCAAGCGGCTGCGAAGTCGACACGATGTTGCGCGCAAACACGGGCATGCGCAGCGTGGGATACGGGTTCTGCCAGTTGAAGCTTGTCATGTTGTCACTCTTAGGTTTTGCTGGTTCAGCCACGGCGCCGTCTTGAACGATAGCGCTGCGTAAAGAAATCAGGACTCGCGCGGATCGAGCGCGTCGCGCAGACCGTCGCCGAGCAGGTTGAAGCCGAGCACGGCCAGGAAGATCGCGATGCCGGGAAAGATCGACATCCACGGCGCCTGGCTGACGAAGTCCTTCGCGGTGTTGAGCATCGATCCCCACGACGGCGCGGGCGGCAATTGTCCGAGCCCGAGGAACGACAGGCTCGCTTCGGCGATGATCGCGCTCGCCACCGTGAGGCTTGCCTGCACGATGATGGGCGGCAGCACGTTCGGCAGAATGTAACGCAGAATGATGCGCGCGTGATCGAGACCGATCGCGCGCGCGCCTTCCACGTACTCTTCCGCTTTCACGCTGATCGCCTGTCCGCGCGTGAGGCGGATGAAGCGCGGCATCGCCGAAATGCCGATCGCGGCCATGGCATTCGTCAGGCTCGGCCCGAGGAACGCGCTCAAGGCGATCGCGAGAATCAGGAACGGAATGGACAACAGCGCGTCGGCGATACGCGAGATCACGCCGTCGACGAGCTTGCCGAAGTAGCCCGCGAGCAAACCGAGCGGCACGCCCAGCACAACTGCGATGCCGACCGACACGACGCCCGCCAGCAGCGACGCGCGCGCGCCGTACAGCAGGCGGCTCAACACGTCGCGGCCGAGTTCGTCGGTGCCGAACCAGTGTGCCGCCGACGGCGCCTGGCGTACGGTCATGAAGCTCGCCTGCACCGGGTCGTACTGCGTGAGCCACGGCGCAAACAAGGCCATCACGACGATCAACGCGACGAGTATTGCGCCGAACACGGCCGCCTTGTTGCGCATGAAGCGCACGAGACCACGGCGCTTGCGGCGCGGCAGCGCGGCCGCTGCGGAACGTGCATCGATTGAAGTAGCCATCAACTGCGCCTCAGTCGGGGATTGAGCAGGATATACAGCACGTCGGCGCACAGATTCACGACGATGAACGCCAGCGCCGTGACGAGCACGACGCCTTGCACGACGGGGTAATCGCGATTGAACACGGCATCGACGACCAGCTTGCCGAAGCCGGGAATCGTGAACACCTGCTCGGTCAGCACGGCGCCCGCGAGCAGTTCGCCGAACAGCAGCGCGAGCACGGTGACGATGGGGATCAACGCATTGCGGAACGCATGCTTGACGACCACAGCGCCGCGCAACAGGCCCTTCGCGCGCGCAGTGCGGATGTAGTCGGTGCGCAGCACGCCGAGCATCGCGCTGCGCGTGTGGCGCATCAGTTGCGCACCGAGCGCCGCGCCCAGCACGAACGCGGGCATCAGCATCGTCTTGATGCTGAGCCAGAAGTCCTCGCCCGGCGACACATAGCCCGACGACGGCAGCAGGTGCCAGCGCACCGACACAATGAAGATCAGCATGATGCCGAGCCAGAAATTCGGTATCGACATGCCCGACAGAGCGAAGATGTTCGCCGCGTAATCGAGCGGCCCGCCGCGGCTCGCCGCCGAAATCACGCCGGCCGGGATGCCGATGCCGATGGCGAGGATCATCGCCATTACTGCAAGCTGGAGCGTAACGGGCAGCTTCTGCGCGATCAGCGAGCGCACGGGCACGTCCGTACGCAGCGACGAACCCAGGTCGCCGTGCGCGACGTCACGCACCCACAGTGCGTACTGCGTCGGCACGGGCTGATCGAGGTGATACTTCACCCGCAGCGTCGCGATGACCTGCGCGTCCTGATCTTCGCCCGCCATCGCCAGCACCGGGTCGCCCGGCAGCAGCTTTTGCAGGCCGAAGATCAGCACCGACACCAGGATCAGCGTCGGCACGGCCACCAGCATGCGATTCGCGATGATCCGCAGCATGACGCTCAGCCCTTGACCGACACGCCGCGCAGGCGCACCAGACCGTCGGCGGAGGGCGTGAAGCCCTGCACTTTCTTCGACAGCACGAACGGCCACGGTTGCGCGTACAGATAGACGATCGGGTCGTCGTCGGCGAGGATCTTGCCGGCTGCGTCGTAGTCCGTCTTGCGCTCGGCCGGGGTGAGCCGCGTGCGCGCGTTATCGAGCAGCGAGTCGACCTGCTGGTTGCAGTAGTGCGCGTAGTTCAGGTTGCCCGCACAGGTATTGAACTGATGCAGGTTGCCGTCCGGGTCGACGCGGCCCGACCAGCCCGTGTACATCGCCTCGAAATCGCCGCTATGCCCGGCGTTCAGCTCCGTTGCGTAATCGCTCGGGCGCAGCTTCAGCGTGATGCCTGACTCGCTCAGCATGGCCTGAAGCATCTGCGTGATCTGGCTCGCAACCGTGTTGTTCGGATACGCGAACTCGACGGTCGGATGCTCTTGACCTGCCGCTTTCAGCAACGCCTTCGCTTTCGCGACGTCGCGCTTCGTGGTCGGCAGCGACGTGTTGTAGTACGGGCTCGACTTCGGAATGCCCTGGTTGGCCGGCGAGAAAATGCCCGCGCCGATCACCTGATCGATGGCGTCGCGATCGATCGACAGTTCGAACGCCTGGCGCACGCGCTTGTCCTTCAGCGGATTGTTGCCTCGCGGCCCGTTGTTGATGTTGAAGGTCACGTAGTAGAAGCCGAGGCCCGTCACCGGCTTGAACTGCACGTTCGCGTCGCCCTTGACCGATGCGACATCGGACGGTGCGAGGCGTTCGAGCATATCGAGCGAGCCGGAGCGAAGGTTCGCGAGACGCACGGTGCTGTCGGGAATCGGCTGGAATACGACGCGCTGGATCGGATACTTGTCGGCGTCCCAATAGCCTGCGAACTTCTCCAGCACGACGCGATCGTTCTGCACGCGCTGCACGAACTTGTACGGACCCGAGCACACAGGATGCGAGCCGACGCCAGCGGCATCGGCGAGCGTCTTCGGCGCGAGCATCATGCCGGCGCGGTCGGACAGTGTGGCAAGCAGCGCGGCGTCCGGCTGCTTCAACACGATCTTCACGGTGCTGTCGTCCACGACATCGACGTGATCGACGGACGATAGCTCGCTCTTGCGATTACTCGTCGGCAGACTGCGATAGCGGTCGAGATTCGCCTTCACGGCGGCCGCGTTGAACGGCTCGTCGTTCTGGAACTTCACGCCCTGGCGCAGCTTGAAGGTCAGGGTTTTGCCGTCGGGACTCGTCGTCCACGACGTCGCGAGCATCGGCACGATCTTCAGGTCAGGCGATACATCGACGAGCGAATTGCACAGCGACGCAAACACGATGCGGTCGACGAACTGCACGCTGCGCGCCGGATCGAGCGAGCCGATATCGTCCTGCAAGCCAATGCGGATGGTGCTTTGGGCCATCGCGGCGGAAGCGCCCAATGCGAGCGCGGCGGCAATCAACATTCTTCGCATGCGTTGTGTCCTTGTTGCAGTTCGGGTTGCCATCAGAGGTTGTGCTATGGGTTCGCGTTCGCTGTCAGCGCTGCCTGCTTCTCGCGGTAGATCGCGAGGCGCTCGTTTAGCTTCGTGCTGACGCTCGCGGCGAGCGGCGCGCCGCCGCCCGCGTTCTGCACGTCGCGCCAGAAATGACAGGCGACCTGCCGCCCGCCCGGAAGTGTTTCGGCGATCGGACGTTCCTGCGAGCAGCGCGGCTTCGCGTGCGGACAGCGCGTATGAAAACGGCAGCCCGGCGGCGGCGCGGTCGGGCTCGGCAGATCGCCTTGCAAGGCGGGCTTCGTGCGCCGCTCATGCGGACTGCTGGCGGGAATCGCGCGCAACAACGCTTGCGTGTAGGGATGCAGCGGCGCGTCGAACAGTTCGTCGACCTGCGCCAGTTCGACGATTTCGCCGAGGTACATCACGGCGACGCGGTCGCTCATATGGCGGATCACGGCGAGATCGTGCGCGACCATGACGAGCGTGAGGCCGAGTTCCGCCTTCAGCGATTCGAGCAGATTGATGACCTGCGCCTGCACGGACACATCGAGCGCCGAGACCGGCTCGTCGCCGACGATCAGCTTCGGCTCGCCCGCCAGCGCCCGCGCAATGCCGATGCGCTGCCGCTGCCCGCCCGAAAACTCATGCGGATAGCGCTCCGCATACGCGGGTTGCAGGCCGACTTTAGCCAATAGTTGCGCGACGCGCTCGCGCCGCTCCGATGCATTGCGCGCGAGACCATGAAACGCCACCGGCTCGCCGATGATCTGCCCGATCGTCATGCCCGGATTAAGCGACGCGAACGGGTCCTGAAAAATGATCTGCATCTCGCGGCGCAAGCGGCGCAGCTTTGCGCCTTGCCAGTGCGTGATGTCTTCGCCCTGATAGAGCACGCGACCTTGCGTCGCGTCGATCAGGCGCAGCAGCAGACGGCCGAGCGTCGACTTGCCACAACCCGATTCGCCGACGATCGCAAACGTCTCGCCCGTCTGCACGGCGAACGACACGTCGTTGACGGCATGCACAGTCGGCGTACGCGCGAACATCTGGCGCTCGCCGCCGAAGCGTTTGGTCAGCGCGCTCGCTTCGAGGATGGGTGTCGCGATGTGCTTCGGGCTCGTCATGTCAGCTCCTTCTGCTGCACCGGCTTGACGAGCTGTTCGACAGGCGCGAGCCAGCATGCGACGCGATGCTCGCCCGAAAGCGTCCGGTCGGGCGGCGCGGCGTCGATACAGCGCTGCTCCGCGAACGGGCAGCGCGGCGCGAAGCGGCAGCCGCGCGGCATCTGCTCGGGCGACGGCACCGAGCCGCGAATCGTCGCGAGCGACCCTTCGCGCTTGCCGACGGACGGAATCGCGCCCATCAGGCCGATCGTGTACGGGTGCTGCGGATCGTCGAACAGATCGGCGACCGTGCCGTATTCGACGATCCTGCCCGCATACATCACCGCGACGTGATCCGCGACTTCGGCGACCACGCCGAGGTCGTGCGTGATCAGCAGCATCGCCGTGCCCGTCTCCGCCTGAAGCGTGCGCACGAGCGACAGCACTTGCGCCTGAATGGTCACGTCGAGCGCGGTGGTCGGCTCGTCGGCGATCAGAAGACGCGGGCGGTTTGCAAGCGCCATGGCGATCATCACGCGTTGGCGCATGCCGCCCGACAGTTGATGCGGGAAAGTGTCGAGCCGCGTTTCGGGTGCGGGAATATGGACGAGGCGCAGCATCTTCAGCGCTTCTTCGCGCGCCTCTGCACGCCCGATGCCGCGATGCCGCCGGATGCTCTCGCCAATCTGCTCGCCGATCGTATAGGCGGGATTGAGCGAGGTCATCGGCTCCTGGAAGATCATCGACATCCGGTTGCCGCGAATATCGGCCAGTTCGCGCTCGGACAGCGCGAACAGATCCATGCCTTCGAAATGCGCAGTACCCGCCACGCGACGCGCGGGCGGGCTCGCAAGCAATCCCATCAGCGCCAGCGACGTGACGCTCTTGCCGCAGCCCGACTCGCCGACCATGCACAGCGTCTCGCCTGCATGGACGGGAAAAGAGACGTTATCGACGACATTGGGCACATCGGGCGCGTTCGAAAACTTCAACGAGAAGCCGCGTACATCGAGAACCGGTTGGCGTTCAGCACCGGTCATGCCTGGGTACTCCGCATCGTGTTGCTCGTCCTTGCAGATCGTCATCGAACGATCATACTGGCGGCCATCGTACAAAAAATATTAAACTTTCTTTTCCATACTTAAGTTTTTCTCATGAGTCGATCGTGCGATCGACCGTGAATATCAGATCCGGAACCGCCCATGCCGACGCTTCGCATGTTGAAGACCTTCAAGGCCGTTGCCCGCACCGGCTCGTTCTCGGCCGCCGCCGATAAGGTCGCGCTGACGCAGGCCGCCGTCAGCCTGCAGATGCGCGGGCTCGAAGAGGCGTTGGGGCGGCAACTGTTCGATCGCAGAGGGCGGCAGATTACGTTGACGCAGCACGGTCAGGCGATCTGGCCAAAGGTCGAGCAGATTCTCGATCTGCTGGCTGAACTCGAAGGCAAGCCGGCTGATGCGATGGAAGGGCCTGTGACCATCGGTGCGGTGGTGTCGGTGATTGGTGCGCTGTCGCTGGCCGTGGCGAGGCTAAAGGCTGCTCATCCTCGGCTCGACGTGCGTCTGCTGTCGGCACGCTCGAATGAACTGGCGAACATGGTGGAAGTGGGCGAAGTGGACGTTGCTGCCGTGGTCGCGCGCGCGGACGAGTCGCTGCCCGACACGCTCAAATGGACCAAGCTCTATACGGAGCCGATGATGCTAGTGGTGAGCCGCGACGTCGCCGACAACGATCCGCAGCGCATCCTGCGCAGCCACGGCTTTCTGCGTTTCGACCGGCGCGTACGCACCGGCCAGGTCGTCGAACAGGCGCTGGAAAAAGCAGGCTTGATGGTCAACGAGTATCTCGAACTCAATTCGATCGAAACGATCGTCGCGCTGGTGCGCGAGAAGGTCGGCGTCGCGGTGCTGCCGCTGCTGATACGCGGCAACTGGCTGAACGACCCGCTGTTACGTGTGATCCCTATTTCCAGCCCGCCGACGCTGCGCACGGTCGGCATGGTGCAGCGTGCGTCGGATGACCGCAAGGCGCTGATGCGCGAGATCGTCGATACGCTGCAAGCGATGCCGCGCGACAGAGCGTGACGCGCAGCGAAATGCGGAACGCCTACCCTTCCATCATCCGCATCGGCGAAGCGACGCGGCCGCGTCCCGCGTGCTTCGCTTCATAAAGCTGGCGGTCGGCGGCATCGATCAGCTCGGAGGGCTGCGAGTCATCAGTCGGGAGCAGCGTCGCGACACCCGCCGAGATCGTGACTGTCTCCGCACAGCCCGAATCGAGATGCTCGAGCTTGAGCGCGCGCACGGCCTCTTCCATGCGCATCGCGAGACGTGTCGCCGCTTCAAGCGGCGTGTTCGGCAACAGGCAGGCGAACTCCTCGCCGCCATAGCGGCCGACGGTGTCATAAGGTCGGCGCAGCGTTTCCGTCAGCCGTTTCGCAACGGTTTGCAGACAACGGTCGCCCGCCTGATGCCCGTAACGGTCGTTGTAGCGCTTGAAGTAATCGACATCGACCATCACCAGCGACAACGGCGCCGATTCGCGCAGGCAGTGCCGCCAGCTCGCGTCGAAATCCTCTTCGAACTTGCGCCGGTTGCCGACGCCCGTCAGGCCGTCGACGAGCGCAATCGAGCGCAGCACGTCGCCCTGCATTTTCAACGACAAATGCGCGCGCACCCGCGCGCGCACAATCGCCGGCTTGACCGGTTTCGTGATGAAGTCGACCGCGCCGAGCGACAGGCCATACTCTTCATCGGCTTCGTTGGTCTGCGCGGTGACGAAGATGATGGGAATCGTGTGGGTCAGCGGATCGGCTTTCAGGCGACGGCACACTTCGTGGCCGTCCATGCCGTCCATCACGACGTCGAGCAGGATCAGGTCGGGCATCACCTTGTGGCACAGCTCGATGGTCTGCGCGCCGCTGGTCGCCATGAACACGTCGCAGTCGTCCTTGAAGAGCGCATGCAGCGCGCGAACGTTGATGGGCTGATCATCCGCGATGAGCACCTTCGGACGCCGCGTGAACGTGTGAGCCCAGTCTCCGGGGATGTGTTCTAGCATGTCAGGTTATCCAGCATCTCACGGGTGCTTGCGGCAGCCGTGACGAAATCGAGCGCTTCGATCTCGGCGAGCAGCCGGTCGAAGCGCGGCTGCAACGCCGACGGCACATGCGGCGCGAGCGTTTCGGCGAGATCGAGCGCTTCCAGATTGGACGACTCCAGCCGTTCGAGCAGGCGTCCAAGCCGCTCGCGATATTCGTCCGTCTGCAGCTGCGCGGCGTCCGCCGCATGCGCGCTTTGCTTGCTGCCGAACACGACACGCAACCGTGCAACGCTTTCGAGCAGCAGACGTTCGAGGCTATCCACGTCAACGTGCGAGACGGATGCCGCTGCCTGGCCCTCGTCCGCGTCGTCCGCCTCGATCACGCGATGTTCAAGCGCCGCTGCCGTATCGGCGAGCGCCTTGGCGCCCATCGTTCCCGCGCTGCCCTTGATCGCATGCAGCAGCGCCGCGCTGCGTCCCGTGCCGCCCTGCTCCGCTTCGTCGCGCAAGTCGTCGAGATGCCGCTCCATTTCGCTCACGAACACGCCGAGCGCCTTGCGGATCAGGTCTTCACTGCCGCCAAAACGCCCGACGATCGATTCCTTTCGTTCGAGCAATTCGCTCACGGCAGGTTTATCGTCCGCGCGCGAGTTCGCCGTAGACTCCGGCGCCGCACTTGCTCGCGTATGGGCCAGCAATGCGTTGACCAGTTGCGCGACGTCGATCGGCTTGCCGACGTGGTCGTTCATGCCCGCCGCGAGACATGCGTCGCGGTCCGCGCGGGTCGCATTCGCCGTCATCGCGATGATCGGCAGCGACGCGAAGCGCTCGTGCGAGCGAATCAGCCGCGTCGCTTCGAGACCGTCGACATCCGGCATCTGCATGTCCATCAGCACCGCGTCGAACACGCGCGTGCCCGTCAGCACCTTCTCGACGCCTTCGAGCCCGCTTTCGGCGAGCGCCACCTGCGCGCCTTCGCGGCTCAGCAAGCCTTCGGCCACTTCGCGGTTCAGAGGATTGTCTTCGACTACCAGCAGCGTAAGGCCCGCGAGCCGCCCGGCGCCCTCCGGGGCGGGCGTCGCCTTCCGCTTCGCGTGCGTCGCCTTCTGGCCCGTCAGCACGCGCTGCACGGTCTGCGCAAGCTGCTTCGGCGTAACGGGCTTCGTAACGAAGGCATCGAACGGCATGTCGTCGGATTCCTGCGCGGCGGCGAGCACTTCCTGGCCGTACGCGGTGATCATCACGATAGCGGGCGTGCTGCGGCCCGCGCGCGCTTCGTCGATCCGCCGCGCCGCCGCCAGCCCGTCGAGATCGGGCATGCGCCAATCGAGCAGGATCACGTCATAGCCTTCGTTCTCGCGCTCGGCGGCGCTCGTCAGCTTGACGGCAGAAATGCCGCCCGGCACCACGTCCGCTTCCCAGCCGAGCGCGCGCGCCGTGCGCGACAGCACTTCGCGCGCGATGCCGTTGTCGTCGGCGACGAGTACTCGCAAGCGCCGGTCGCGCGGCTGATAAAGATCGAAGTGGTCCACGGGCACCACGTCGCTGACGCCGAGATTGATGTCGAACCAGAAACGGCTGCCCTTGCCGAGTTCGCTTGCCACTTCGAGCTTGCCGCCCATCAGTTCGACGAGTCGCCGGCTGATCGCAAGGCCAAGCCCGGTACCGCCGAAACGGCGCGTGGTCGACACTTCGGCCTGGCTGAAGCCTTCGAAAATCTGCGTGAGCTGCGTCTCGCTGATGCCGATGCCGCTGTCCGTCACCGCGATCCGCACGCGCACGCCGCTATCGAGCCGCGACAGCAGTGTGAAGCTGACGACCACCTGGCCTTTGATCGTGAACTTGAGCGCATTGCCCGCGAGATTCACGAGCACCTGTTGCAGCCGCAAGCTGTCGCCGATCACGACGGGCGGCAAATCCGGGCTGATATCGAACAGGACTTCGACTTCCTTGTCGTACTGGTTGCCCGACAGCACGACGCCGAGGTCCTGCATCAGCGGCTCGATTTCGAACGTATGCGTGTCGAGCTGGAGCTTGCCGGCTTCGATCTTCGAGTAATCGAGAATATCGTTCAGCAAGCCGAGCAGCGACTTCGCCGCCGTCTCGGCTTTTACGACATAGCCGCCCTGCCGCTCGTTGAGTCCTGTGGATTGCACGAGATCGAGCATGCCGAGCACCGCGTTCAACGGCGTGCGGATTTCGTGGCTCATGTTCGCGAGGAACGCCGACTTCGCTTCATTCGCCGCGTCGGCCTGCTGCTTCGCGTCGCGCAGCCGAAGCTCGATATTGCGCGGCTCGGTGACGTCGTGATTCACGCCCGTCATGCCGACTGGTTTGCCCGATACGTCGCGCTGAACAGTGAAGGTGGTCTGGATATGGCGAATTTCGCCGTCGGGCAGCACGATCCGGTAGAGCGGCAAATGGATGTGCTTCGCGGTGATCTCGCCGGCAAACGCGGCTTCCAGTTTTTCAACGGCAGCCGCGCGGTCTTCTTCATGCACGCGCGACAGCCAGTGCTCGAAACGCAAGCCTTCGGTGGGTGTCGACGTGTAGCCGAAAATCTCGAACATCCGCGTGTTCCAACGCAGCGCGTCGCTCGCAAACTCCCATGACCAGATACCAAGCTCGGCGATATCCGCGGCCAGCAGCAACTGGTCGCGGGCTTCCGATAGTTCGGCGCGCTCGCGAATCTGCTCGGACATGTCCGTGATCACGCAGACGAAACGGCGCTCGCCGCCCGTCACCATCGTCCCCGTCGACACATGGATGGGAAACTCGCTGCCGTCCTTGCGCAAGCCGGCCAGTTCGCATTCGCTGGCGATCTCGCGTGCGTCCTTGTCGACGTTCTCGGCGAACTGCGACGCATAGCGGGTGAACAGCTCGTTGACCGTGGCCGACACGAGCACGCGCACATCCTTGCCGGCGATCTCGCGCTCCGCATAACCGAAGGCCTTCTCGCCCGCCGGGTTGAGCGTCAGGATCACGCCCGAGCGGTCGAGCGTGATGATGGGATTGACAGCTGTGTCGAGAATCCCGCGTGTCGTTTCGAGACTCGCGGCCAGCTTGCGCTCGATGCGCGTGCGCGCGTTCGCGTTGCGCACCAGCCGCCAGCCGAACACGGCGAGCATCAGCACGAGCACGGTCGTGCCCGCCGCATGCCATAGCGTGTCCGACCACCACGGCGCGAGGATTTCATCTTGCGCGAGCGCGGCGGCGACGAAGAGCGGGTACTGGCTCAGGTTGCGCACGCTGTTCAGCCGCGTCACGCCGTCTTGCGCCGACTTCGACACGAAGCGGCCCGCTTCGCCCGATTGCCGATGCACCTTGAATAGCATCGTATCGACGACGTTCTTGCCGATGAAGCGCGTTTCAAACGGACGGCGCACGACCATGATGCCGTTGTCCGCGACTAGCGCGACGGCGCCGTATCGGCCGATATCGAGGCTGTCGTAGAAGCGCGTGAAGAACTCGATGTCGATGGTCGCGAGCGCGACGCCGGCGAACTGGCCGTCCGGACCGTCGATGCGGCGCGATACGGGGACGATCCATTTCCCCGTCGAACGGCTTTTCACGGGCATGCCGATGTGCGGGCCACGGTCGGCATGCGTGCGGTGATAGATGAAATACTCGCGGTCCGCGTTGTTGAAGGTCGTGACGAGCGTGGGCTGCGAGTTCGCGAGCCATTTGCCGTCGCGGTCGTAGAGATACAGGCCGTTGAGTTGCGGCAGTTCCGCGACGCTCTGCATGAACAGGCGATGCAGCCGGTCGAGCGCGACAGGGTTCACGCCGTCATGCTCGACGCGCTCCACGACGCCGACCAGCGTGGTGTCGGCCTGCTTGATGGTGTCGTCGGCGTGCTGCGCCATGGCGCGCGCGAGGTTCGCGGCCGCGACGGACATTTCTTCCATCTGGTCCTGACGCGACGTGACGCTGCGCCATACGTCACTGCCGATCAGCAGCGCGCAGACGACGACGAGGAACAACGTCACCCTGATGGGAAGCGAGATCCGACTGAAAACACGACTGGCCAAGCGAAGCCTCCGACATGCTTACCGCATCTTTTGAAGGTGGCCTACCGGCAATTCTTGCCTGTATTGGCGTAGCAATCGCCGAAAACACGCGAAACGACGGCTACGCACGCAAGGACGGGGCCTTGGTGCCTGATGTCGAGACTACCTTGACTTTCCGGTTAACGACAATGGTATGAGGTTCTTTAAGACGGCTGGCGTTCGTAAGTTAACCACAAGGTGACTCCACAGCCCCTTTTTGCCTTAGTTTCAGGAACGACCAACTATTGCTTTGACAGTCGCAGGCGGATGATCAGCCCCGATCGGATAGGCGCGTTCGCTGGTGTCTCGACAATGCGGACGGCGGCTCGCTGGTAAGTCCGCCGGTTGGAGTACTGCCGCCTGGCGAGACAATTGGCAACGAAGTGTGTGTCACAGGCTTTTGCCTCATGCTACCGCCTCGTCTATAAAACACCTGGCCCGAACGCATCAAAGCAAGGACTGCTGCCCGCTGCTGTCGTCAGCTGGCTTCGGCTTTCGTGGCGGCAGCGGAAACGGTTCTGCACGCATGGCTTCTGCCGGGAAGAGACTCAGAAACCCGCGCGCATCGTCGGTCGTCGTGCATGACAACCAGCTTGCATAGTTCGCGGACGGCACGATCACGACAGAGCGCTTCTCGTCACCCGGTTTGTGGAAGCGGTTCATCAACGGATGCTCGTCTGAATTGACCGTGAGCATCGTGAAGGCAAGCGTCTGTGCCCCATCGATTTCCCTCCATGAGCGCCACAGTCCCGCAATTGCGAAGGGGGCGCCACCGGACATCCCTATCTTCCAGCGGACTGGTTTGCCCGTTTCGTAATTGGGTTCGAAGAACGTTCGGCAAGGGATGAGGCAGAGTTGCAGATTCTTCCACGCGTCGCTGAAGCTTTGCTTGTCGGCAACCGATTCGGAACGTGCGTTCATTGTGTCGTAGGCCTTTCTCCCCGGCCGGATGTGGCGCCGTGGGACGATACCGAACGAGGCTGGCACCGTCTCGAACTCATCTGCACTGCGACGCAAGACAGGCGCGAAATAATCCTTGTAGATCTCAGGCCTGTAGTCGAAGTCCGGGACGGGGAACAGGCTGAACACGTCCCAGGCGTCGTTCGGATTGGCTTCGTAGCTTGTACACATTCGAGCCTCCTCTGCTGCCATCATACCTGCGCCGATCCAGGATATACTGTACATTCATACAGTAGTTTTCTGGCCATGCAAGCTGATTACGCCCCAATACTGGAGTCAATCCATCCCTCGCTCTGGCGGGCCTTGCAGTTCGCGCGCGAACGTCAGGTGACGGTTGACACGGGGTACCCGGCACTGTCGCACGAGTTATCGGGCGGAGGATGGCCGATCGGAGCGCTCGTCGAGGTCCTGCCGCAGGGGCCGGGTTCGGGAGAGAATCTGCCGCTTGCTCCGGCACTTGCATCACTCAGGGAGCCGATAGTCCTGGTTGAACCTCCGTGTGACCCGGGCGTCCAGGGACTCGCTTATTCAGGAATCCCGTCAGGCCGGATGCTGCTCTTACATGCGAAGCGTTCCAACGACAAGTTGTGGCCGGAGATTCCAACATGAGAGCGGACGAATGGGTTCGGGAGGCCGAGCGAGAATCGAAGCTTGTCGATGCCTTGTATAAAGCGCGTTATCTGATCTCGATACACAACGGGCTGACCGTGCGGTGCGACGGCGAGGAATGGGCGCTTGATTTCGCTCAGGAGCTGAACATGATTGACGCCACCTTAAAAATGGCCGGAATCGACACTCGGCGCTTCGAGCCGACGGCAGGCAAGCTCCAGCGGAGGACGAACGCCAATGGAAAGTGAGACCTACAGGGGCTACGTCCTGTGGGGACATGTCATTCGAGAACAACCAGGCGTTCTCGAACGCGAACGCTATGCGGCGAGCGGCACGGTCACCAAGGGCGGCAAGTTTATAGAAGCATCAGGCATTCTTGGTGTTGTGGATTCAGAGTCGGCGGCGGAACGCATCGGCCTGGAATGGGCTCGCGCGTGGGTCGATAGCCACGCCTGACGCGCCGGTACGTATCAGGACTCGTCGCGCGGCGAAGCGGAGTTCGCGAATCGCGCGCTCTCCGCATTGCGCAAGGACTTCGGCGGTAATGCTGAAAAGCCAGGCTCTGCGACCACTTAACGGAAGGCGGCGATGCACGCATGTGTAACGCCGCCTTGTCCAGAAACGAAGGGGCCGGCATCCTTGCAATACCACTTCGCGCCGCTGCATGACGCTCGTGATGAAGTTGGAGTTGCTCCAATGCCGCTATCCGTGTGCGCATTTCAAGCACCCGCAGCACAAATTGCTGACTCGCCCTTTTGGCCAGCAAGCCTCAACCGCGGAGCGCCACAGTAGCCACAACGAGAGCCGAGAAGATCAGCGCCGGGGCAAGATGCTGGAACGGCTCCCGATTTCGTAGCAATGTGAAGAGCGCGCCGATCATGATCGCACCGGCCAGCGTTAGGCCCAAGACTCTGGTTTGTTGCCCGAAAAGAAGCGCCGCACACAACAGCTCAAGAGCGCCGCAGAGCAAATGAAACCATGCCGGGTAACCCCAGCGCGCGAAGTCGCGCTTCACCGCGCCGCGTCCCGCGAGATTGACCACCCCAGCAACCGCGAACAGAACCGCTACGATGGTCGCGAGAATCGAATCGAAAGAAGCAGTGTTTAACGCCATCGTCATGCTCCGTTGCTTTGCTGAAAGTGCTTCTGTACTGAGAGGTCCGCAACCAGGCCAGGGCCAAGGGGTTCCCACGCAAGAACTCGCCGGGCGTGTTGACCGCTTACCGTCTGGTCGAGCGCCAGTGCGTCAGCAAATGGCCCAAGCGATTTGCGAGCATCGTCGAGCGGCCAATATTCGACGCGATCGGCACCGACCGAGGCCCGAATCGCTTCACCCATTTCGGCAACGGCAACGGCTTCTTCCGCGACCACGTTAAAGATCTGTCCAGCGACTCGACCGTCCCCACTTGCCGCCCGCTCCACCGCGCTCAGGTAAGCCGTGGCGAGATCATCGACGTGAACGGCAGGCCAGTGGTTGCGACCATCGCCGACGACTCTCACACTGCCCGTCTGACGGACCATGCCGGCAAGCATGCCAAAGATGCCGCCGCCGTAGCCATGCACCATCGCCGGTCTGAGGATCACGGCAGCAATCGCGCGGCGTGCTGCTAGCGCCAGCACCTGTTGCTCCACTGCGGGCCGCCAGGCGATGAGTGGTGTCGGGTTCAGCGCCGATGCTTCAGTTACGGGCTCCCCTTCCGTATTGCCGTAGACCCAGGTGCCCGACGTATAGACGAACGCCGCGCCCGGATGCAAATGCGAAAGCATCGCTATAGCCGCAGCCTCATCAGCAGCAGCGGCGAAAGCATCGTTGGTCGAAGCGGCATGCACCACGCCATCAGCGGCACCGGCTGTTGCAGCGAAAGACGGTGGCTCGCGCAGGTCGCCCGTATGCAGTGTCACACCGAGACGTGCCAGCGCGCTCGCGGCCGCCGAGCTGTCGTCGCGCACCAGCGCCGTCACCTGATGGCCGAGGCTAGTTGCCTTGCGTACGACCGCTTGCCCGATGAAGCCAGTACCACCCGTAATGAACAGTTTCAAAGCGTTCTCCAATGATGGCTATGACGTTGAGTAGCCATACAAACGAGACCGATCGGTCTCGTTGTGACAAATCTAAACGAGACTGGTCAGTCTTGTCAACTACTCGACGATCTGTTATTTATCTGACATGAACACCTCTCTCCCCGACCTGAGCCCGCTGCAACGCCGTAAGCGGTCCGCCATCCTCGACGGCGCGAAAACCGTTTTCTTAAGCCAAGGTTTCGGCCTGGCAACGATGGACGATGTCGCCGCGGCCGCTGGCGTCGGCAAACAGACGGTCTACCGCCACTTCAAGTCCAAGGAGGCGCTCTTCGTTGGTCTGGTGAGCTCGATGTGCGCTCAGGTGGGTGGATTTCTTGCCAGCGCTCAGGACGAGCAATCGGATGGATCACCCGAAGTCGAGTTGCGCGAGTTGGGATGGGTGTTGGCACAAAACCTTATCGCGCCGGACAATCTCCGGCTTTACCGGGCCATCGTTGCTGAGGCCGAGCGTCTTCCGGAACTCGGCCAGGTGTTTTACGAAAACGGTGCAAAGGTCGTGCGTGCCTTCGCCGCAAAAATTCTGCGAAAGCGATTTGACGAATCGACTGCTGCATTGCGGGCAGCGACATTCGTTCAGTTGGTGCTAGGCGACACGTATCTGGAACTGTCAATTGGCTTCACGGTACACGATGTTGACGCGCGCTTTGCGCTGCAGATTGACGAGGCGGTGGCGGCTGCACTTCGCTAAGGAGCGTCGCATAAGATGTCGAGCCACTGCATGCGGAGCGCAACAGCTTGTAGCGCAGGAAGCAAGACACTGCATTCCCGATTCCAAACGCATTCGCGCATCGGTTTCCGCATGATCCAGGCGCGTTTCTCATACGCGCAGCTCGCGGCCGCAGGCCTTCGCGTTGGGGAGAATCAAACAGAGGCGACGATTGCTTCCCCGGCTGCGAGAGGGTTGGGGCCTGCCGCAAGGGCTTCGCCGTCGCGCCGTGCAGACGTCGATAGCACCACCACGCCAGACCGGGACTGCACCACGGCGTGTTCGGCACTGAAGTTCAACGCTATGAAGAGCGATTGATCACGGTATCGACGTTCATAAGTCAGCACGTCACCGTTTGCGGCGACATTCGTAATGGTGCCCTGCACGAGCGCGGCGTTGCAGCGACGCAAGATAAGCAGGCGCCGATAGAGCGAGAGCATGCTCGACGTGTCACCGTCCTGTTCGCGTACGCTCGAGCCAGTCGCAACGGGCAGCCACGGTTTGCCGTCCGTAAAGCCTGCGTTCGGCAGCGAGCTGTCCCATTGCATCGGCGTGCGCTCGGGATCGCGTCCCTGACCCATGCCTGGTTGCCTGAGTTCAGCCGGGTCCTTGACCTGATCCCGTTCGATGTCCCCATCTGTCATGCCAATTTCGTCGCCGTAATAGATCGTCGGCGTTCCTCGCAACGTCAGCAGCAGGACGGCGGCCAGGCGCGCCTGCGCGGGACCCACGCGCGATGCGATCCGCGGATTGTCGTGATTGCCCAGCACCCAGTTTGGCCATGCATGCTCGGGCAACGCGCTGTCGTAATCCCGGATCATGCCGGCGATCACGGCTGCGTTCCATCTGGCGTTGAGCAACTGGAAATTGAACGGCATGTCCGCCCCTTCGCCGGCCGCTCCGTAATATCTCATCAGTTGCGCAACCGGCAAGTAGATCTCGCCGATCAGCACACGGTCGCCGTATTCATCCAGCGTGGCCCGCATCGAGCGCACGATCTCATGCACTTCCGGCTGATCTTCGGTGTACTTCTGCAATAGCCGATGATGCTCCGGTTCACCGGGTCGATATGCGGTGTTCAGTGGATTGTCACGAAACTGGGCATCCTTGATGAGGAGCCACAAGACGTCCACGCGAAATCCGTCGACGCCGCGATCCAGCCAGAATCGCAACACGCCGTCCATCGCGCGGCGCACATCGTGATTACGCCAGTTCAGATCGGGCTGCTCGCGCAAGAACGCGTGATAGTAGTACTGCCCTGTATGCTCATCCCACTCCCACGCGGAGCCGCCCATGCGGCTCAGCCAGTTGTTCGGTGGGCCGCCATCGGCCGCGGGTTCACGCCACAGATACCAGTCGCGCTTCGAATTGTCACGTGATGAGCGGCTTGCCTCGAACCATGGATGCCGGTTCGACGAATGGTTCGGTACGAAACCGAGCAACACCTTGAGGCCGAGGTGATGGGCGTGGATCACCAATTGCTCAAACTCCGGAAGGGTGCCGAACATCGGATCGACGCCACAGTAGTCCGCCACGTCATAGCCAAAATCGGCCATGGGAGATGGGTAGACGGGAGAAATCCAGATAGCGTCCACACCCAGCGCACAGACGTATTCGAGACGTGCATCAATGCCGACAAGATCACCAATGCCGTCGCCATTGCTGTCCTGAAACGAGCGAGGATAGATCTGATAGATCACACCGCGTTGCCACCACTTCAACTCCGGCATGTCAATTCCTCTTCATAGTCAACTGCCTGGCGCCACGTGCGGACCCTATGCTCAACGACCTCTGGTACAAGAACGCCATCATCTACTGTCTGTCGGTAGGCACCTTCATGGACGCCAATGGCGACGGCGTAGGTGATTTCCAGGGCGTCATGCGTCGGCTGGACTACTTGCAAGGGCTCGGCGTGACGGCGATCTGGCTGATGCCCATTCACCCGTCGCCCGGGCGTGACAATGGTTACGACATTTCCGACTACTACAACGTCGATCCGAAGTACGGCACGCTCGGCGACTTCGCCGAATTTACTCACGCCTGTGCCGAGCGCGGCCTGCGGGTGATCATCGACCTCGTGGTCAATCACACTTCGGACCAGCACCCGTGGTTCAAGGAAGCACGCAGCGATCCTGATTCGAAATATCGCGACTGGTATGTGTGGTCAGATAAAAAGCCGCCAGACGCACAACGTGGTGTGGTATTTCCAGGCGTGCAGAAATCGACATGGAGTTTCGACAAATGTGCAAAGCGTTGATACTTCCATCGCTTCTACGATTTTCAGCCGGACCTGAATACCTCCAACCTTCATGTTCAGGCTGAGTTGCTGAAGATCATGGGCTTCTGGATACAGCTTGGCGTATCTGGATTCCGCATGGACGCAGTGCCTTTCGTGATTGCAACCAAGGGGCCGAAGGTGCGTCAACCGGTCGAGCAATATGAAATGCTGCGAACGTTTCGCGAATTCCTGCAATGGCGTGAAGGTGACGCGATCATTCTGGCGGAGGCGAATGTCCTCCCGAATACAGACCTGGAGTATTTCGGTGACGCAGGCGAGCGCTTGCCCATGATGTTCAACTTTCAACTCAACCAGAACACCTTCTACACGCTTGCAACGGGTGACACGAAGCCATTGAAGCATGCGCTGCTCGCGACGAAGCCACGGCCGTCGAGCGCACAATGGGGCGTGTTCCTGCGTAATCACGACGAACTCGATCTGGGTCGACTCACGCCCGAACAACGCGCTGCTGTGTTCGCTGCGTTCGCCCCTGAGCCGAACATGCAACTCTATGAGCGCGGGATTCGACGCAGACTTGCCCCGATGCTGGCGGGCGACAGGCGCCGCCTTGAACTCGCCTACAGCCTGATGCTCAGTTTGCCGGGCACGCCCGTGTTCCGTTACGGCGATGAGATCGGGATGGGCGACGACCTGCGCCGCCCCGAACGAGCGTGCGCGCGCACTCCGATGCAATGGTCGACAGAACCGCAGGGCGGCTTCACCAAACATACAAAGCCGCCCACATCCGTCATATCCGGCGGCGCCTATGGTTTTGAGCGAGTCAACGTGGCCCAGCAGCGGCGCGACCCGAACTCGCTTCTCAACTGGATGGAGCGGATGATCCGCATGCGCAAAGAAGTCCCCGAAATCAGTTGGGGGGATTTCGAAGTGCTGCGCACATCGCGAAGCGATGTGCTCGCGTTGTGTTATCACTGGCGCAACAACTCAGTGCTACTTCTACATAACTTCGGCGCCGAAGCATGCACCGTGAAGTTTCGCTCGGGCTCCCGCCTGATCAATCTGCTTTCGGACGACCACAGCCAGCCTGGCGCCGACGGTCGCCACGCGGTGGTGCTCGAACCTTATGGCTATCGGTGGTATCGGGTCGGCGGTCTCGACTATCTCTTGACGCGTTCGGAAATATAGATATGTCGCGTGAGCAGGTCGACCAGATTATTTAGGCCTCTTTGCGAAATATTCTGCGATTTGTTCTCACGCACGTTCTCATCTTTTGTTCATCCAAGTGCTGACTCTCTAACTGCGGCATGTCGGTTGCTTTGAAACAGCTTGCACCGTCGGATAAAAAAACCTTGTGGCTCACTACGCCTCGAGAACGGTGGATGTTTCTGAACAGCACTCGCCACAACCGTGTATTCCAAGGGAGGAAGATCATGAAAAAGATTGTCGCGGCTCTCGCATCCGTATTGCTCGTTTCCACGGCGTTCGCACAAACTGCGACGCCATCGGAAGCCGGCAAAGCGCAATTGAAGGCAAACAGCGAAAAAAGCGAAGCGCAGGCTACTGCGAACAAGAAGAAGGCCGAAGCTCAGAGCGACGCCGACAAGGCTCAGGCGTCCGCGAACGAAGACAAGGCTTCGGCTCAGGCAGACGCCGACAAGAAGGCGGCGAAGATGGAAAAGGCAACGACGCCAAGGGAAGCGTCTGATGCGCGCGCCGATGCAACGCGGGCGCAGGCCAAGGCCGACAAAAAGAAGCACGATGCGCAGGCCAAAGCGGATCGTAAAAAGCACGACGCAGCCAACGATGCGAACGTTGCTCAGGCGAAGGCTGACAAGGAAAAAGTCGAGGCGCAGAACGACGCGAACAAGAAAGCCGCCGATCAACGGGTCGACGCCGCGAAGAAGCAATAAAGAGCAATAGAGCCCTTCCAGGGGGCGGGCGAAAGTGCTCGCCCCCTACGCTACATCACGCAAAGGTTGTTGTTCTCCGGTTACAAGCCGGAAACGGACTCACGCTGAATACCCCTGCCAAACGCCGGCAAGCGTCGACTGGACTGTGTATGCCGATGCCATGTCCACGATCTCACAGTTCAATTGGGGTTCGGCTTAACAGGCACAGCGAATGTTTTACCTGCAGCGTGTTGTCGCCAACTGCGGAGTCATCCAGCAAGCGGGACTCCCGCCACCCGTCCGGATCGGCCAGGAAGTTGGCGAGCGTTTCCATAGCTCAAAGGCTTACGATAGAAAACGTACACCGCTCCCATTGCCTGGCGGAACCAGGGGTCGAACACGCAGAACGGTCCCGCGGCTCATTTCGATGAGCACTCCCGCGAGGGGACGGCACATGAACGTAGTAAATGAAGGATCAGACGGTACGATCCTAAGCGGGTTGTAATGTTCAGACATGCAGAGCTTGCGCATTCGGGTGCAGTTAGCCCGGATGCGGACATCAAGGCCGCACGGCCTGCGCGGGGCAGACGCCTTGCGCTTGGGGTTGCGTCGGCAAGCGCTTTGGCTGTTGTGGTGACGGGTATCGTCGCGTATGGCGACTGGTTCGGCTATGAGCAGGCGCCCGGCATCGCCCGACCCACGTCGCCAGCGCAAAGCACGTCGTGGTCCGGCCATGTCGCGCTGCCGTCATCGCCTCCCGCTCGCGGCACCGCGGTTGCCAGTGTCGAGCTCGCCCCGCCTGTGTCTTCCGCTCCGTCCGATCATCGTGCTGGATCTACTCCGGATTCTGCTGCGCCGCAGTCGGTTACACGAGGGCCTGCCGAAACACGCGATGCCGCCACACGGAATCGCCGCCATTCGGCGCCGCACGTGAGAGCAATCGCGCCGCGGCATGCGCCCGAGATCACACGCCCCACATCGCCAACGCTACAGGCGTCTTCGTCCGGTCATGTCGCGACATCATCGTCGCCTCCTGCCCCGGAGACTGCAATTGGCAGTGTTGAGCTCGCCCCGCCTGTGCCTTCCGCTTCGTTCGATCACCGCAACGCACCTTCTCCGAATGCTGCTTCACTGCGATTGGCTGAAGGACACCTTGCAGGTGGTCATGGCGTGGGTTCGGGCGCAGGCGGTTCCGGTACAGGTGGTTCGGGTGCAGGCGGTTCGGGTGCGGGCGGTGCGGGGGCAGGCAGTGCAGGCGCAGGCAGTGCAGGCGCAGGCGGTGCAGGCGCAGGCGGTGCAGGCGCAGGCGG
>NZ_FNDI01000044.1:0-51831 GCF_900100565.1 Paraburkholderia steynii
GAGAGGACCGGAGTGGACGAACCTCTGGTGTACCGGTTGTCACGCCAGTGGCATCGCCGGGTAGCTATGTTCGGAAGAGATAACCGCTGAAAGCATCTAAGCGGGAAACTCGCCTTGAGATGAGATATCCCCGGGGCTTCGAGCCCCTTGAAGGGTCGTTCAAGACCAGGACGTTGATAGGTCAGGTGTGGAAGCGCAGTAATGCGTTAAGCTAACTGATACTAATTGCCCGTAAGGCTTGATCCTATAACAGGTGTGTCTCGTGTCGATGATCGTTAGTGCTTCAGCACTTACGGGCATCCCACTCCCGAAGGGAGTACGGACACGCACACGGTTGAGAGATCAGTGTTGTGCCAGAAACAACACAACCCAACACCCTCTTTACGCTTCTTCCAGATTGGCTGTGGCGCACCCCAGATGCGACGCAGCAACCCGTCATGCCTGATGACCATAGCGAGTCGGTACCACCCCTTCCCATCCCGAACAGGACCGTGAAACGACTCCACGCCGATGATAGTGCGGATTGCCCGTGTGAAAGTAGGTAATCGTCAGGCTCCTTACCCAAGACAAGACCCCGCCCTCAAAAGCGGGGTCTTGGCGTTTGTGCGGCCCTTGCAAGAGCGCCCCCGACTCTGGGGTGATGCCGATGTAGGCATGGAAGGCATGATATTTCATCGATGGAACTCCCACTTTCGCGCAAATTATCGCAAAGCGGAAGTTGGCGCAGCGTGAAGGTTTCAACGAACGGCCCAAAGTCAGTTTTCGAGCGCGTACAGTCGGACAATTGATGCCGCTCGTTTATCGCACGGATCCGTCAGTCGAACGACTGGTTCACTCCGAAACCAGCCCGATGCTCAATGCGAGCATATCGGCCACTGCTGCTGTTGGGGCGGCGCTACCGCTACGTCAGCAATGTGGCGGACTGCCGCCGGCGAGTAGACTCGGGGTATTCAATGACAGCTTTCTCGATC
This sequence comes from Paraburkholderia steynii, assembly GCF_900100565.1. Taxonomy (NCBI): domain Bacteria; kingdom Pseudomonadati; phylum Pseudomonadota; class Betaproteobacteria; order Burkholderiales; family Burkholderiaceae; genus Paraburkholderia; species Paraburkholderia steynii. The sequence goes on from NZ_FNDI01000044.1 coordinate 972, forward strand.
GACGAACTCACCTTCCCGACCCGTTGCCGACGCTCAAGTCGATTACAGGGTAACGGCAGGTATGAGAGAACAACGGTCCCCTGTCACTCTTGGCACCCGACATCTCCTAGGCCGATCCTGTTATTGGTTCTGCCTGATTCAACGCGTCGCGGGCCCTCCTATCTTCCCTCCGTCCACCGCCCTGGCCAGGTGGTACGTCGACCAAAATTGGCGTAGCTCCGGACCGGAAACCCCGCCGCCCGCGACGCCCGCCTAGAGTAAGCATTCGTTCTGTGACAACTCACCGCACGCGGCCATTCGTCAGGCCCTCATACTGAAAGCGTTCCGAAAGACCAGCAATAAGACCCACCAAAACTCAGCGAGCTTCTCGGGCAATAGGAATTTTTATTGATCTCGTAAGTGAAGGCCTCGCCATGAAAACGCTTAAACCGCTGAGACTTACCGCCACTCCCGCTCTCCCTGGTCTCTCCGGCGCGCACGCAACGGGCGTTATGGCCACGATGCCGAACGACGCAGAAGGCTTCATCGAACTTTCGGACGGAAGCTGGGACGCCAAGACCGCCGCGACGTTCAGCGGCATCTGTGAAGCGGGCAGCCTACTACAGTAACTTGTAGATGTTGATGTCGCGCAGCGTGTGCTATGAAGGGGTCAAGAGTGGGCAACAGGAAAAGGAAGCAGTCGGTCTCTCACGTACTGCTGGATGCGCCGTGGTGGGTTTCGGCCTTGCTGGCGTTGGCAAGCTACGTCATCTTCAACGCGGCTGTACCGGCAGCTATGGCAGCGAATCACGTCCTGCGCGGCGTGGTCACGATGAATCGGCTTTTTGCATGGGCTCCGGCAACGATGTTTGCCTTTCTTGTGCTGCTGGCCTATCTGCGTGCTCGGAAGCGTCAGGCGGCGCCCGATTCTGCGCCGGGCGCCGTATCGCCCTTGCACAAGGAGCCTACTCTCCGTGTTGTCCGCACGAGCGGTCCCGTCAGGAGAATCAGTTCGAATACAGCAGGCCAAATCGACGAAGCCAGCTCGGCGTCGCGTGCGAAGCCCACAGAATGGACCATCAGTGCTATCAGACAACTCGAATGGAAACGATTTGAGATGCTGTGCGTCTGGTACTACGAGGCCAGGGGCTTCACCGTCAAGGGGGTGCCCTTTGGTGCTGATGGCGGTATCGACGCCACCCTATACAGGGATGGGCAGGAAGCTCCGATTGCGGTCGTCCAGTGCAAAGCGTGGCGGACCCCTGTGAAGGTTGAACCAGTGAGGGCTCTTGGCGGCGTCATGCATTCGAAAAAGGTGAAGCACGGCGTCTTTTGGTCACTAGCAGGATTCATCGGCCAACCAGTTCAGGACTATGCCTCTCAGGCTGACATTCTATTGGTGGATGGCGCAGGCATCGTCGAACGTATTCGTGCCTTGGAAGCCGGCAAACAAGCGAAGCTGCTTGCGCTGGCGTTCGAAGGCGACTACCAGACGCCAACTTGTGTGGCCTGCGGCGTGAAGATGGTACAACGACAGGGAAAGGGCGGGTCGTTCTGGGGCTGTCGTCACTATCCCAAATGCAAAGTCACTATGGCGCGTGCGGCACAAGTTCTAGATGAGAGGCGGATTTAATTCAATCGAATGGCTGATTCCTGAGTGGAACGGACACTTGAATGCCCATTGCTCTTGTTCAGTCGACCGTCCGCACGGACAGTTCTGCCTCCTTGATGTTCGCTACCGGTTGAAGAATCGAACCATCGAATGTTCTGGGTTCACGTTTTTGCAACAGCACTTTCGGCAAGTCAGGGTTGGCTAGCGCGCCGCGTCCTATCGTCACCAGATCTGCACCGTTCTCCAGTGCGTTGGCGATTCGATCCGCTGTATGCAAGTTGCCATTCGCAAGGATCGTGACGTCCGGTGCATAGCGACGGGCCAGCGCGACGAGGCTATCTGTCTCGCCTTCGAATGCAGGCTGCCACGCTTCGTGTTCAGTGACGTGAATGAAGTCTGCGCCCGCAGCGGCCAGCGTGCCGAAGATCACTTCGGCATCGCTTCGCGCACCCGGCCACTTCGCCGTGAAATCATTGACTTTGCCTTGGGAGATTCGAATGCCGACGGGTACTGCGTTTCCAATGCCCAGTTTCACTTCCTTTACGACGTCGGCGAGCAACTGGACGCGCGCATTCGTGTCTCCGCCCCAACGGTCTGTTCTGCGATTGGTCTCTGCCGTCAGGAACTGGTCGAGCAGATAGCCATTGGCGCCATGAATCTCCACCGCATTGAAGCCTGCGATATTCACAGCACGCCGGGCAGCGCTCACAAAACCCTCTACGGCCTCATCGATTTCGCGCGCGGTCATCTGCCTCGGTTCCGGGTAAAGGCCCTCGCCAAAGTAGAACTCCATCTGCTTGCCTTTCGGACGCACTGATGACGGTCCCACAGTGCCCGTTCGATAGAAGTTGCCTTGACTCAGCGCGCCTGCATGCATGAGCTGTGCGACGACATACGCGCCCCGCTTCTGCATGTCCCGGATGAAAGCCGTCCAGCCCCGGGCTTGCTCGTCGTCCGCCAGGCCCGGCTGAAACCGGTATCCTTGCGAGAACGCCTTGTCGGTATAGATTCCCTCAGTCGTCACAAGACCGAAGCCGCCTTCCGCAAAGCGCAGGTAGTAGTCGAACATGGTCTGCGTCGGATGACCTTTTTCGGTGGCGGTAATGCGGGTCATCGGGGCGACTGCAAGGCGGTTTCTCACTGCGATGCCGTCGCGTTGATATGGGGAAAGGATCAGGGAAGTCGTATCGGTCATTTTGCTGCTCGCGTCGAAGAGAAGGTGAGTGCATGGTAGGCGCCGCGAGCACCGGGAAACAGACATGGGAATGTGAAGCCGCTCTAACACTTTTGGATATAAACGATGCTTCTTCCAGACATTCGAACCTTTCTGACTGTCGCATCGGCGGGAAGCCTGTCTGCTGCGGCCCGACAACTCGACGTCGTGCCGATGCAAGTGTCACGACGGATAGCGGCGCTGGAGGAAGATCTCGGCGTGCGCCTTTTTCATCGGACGACCCGATCGCTGACCTTGACCGCCGAGGGCGAAGCTTTCATCCCGTATGCCAGAGCGATGGCAGACGCAGAGACGGGCGCGCGAGCCGAACTCGGCCCATCACCGGGCAGTGCGTCGGGGGTGCTGCGCATGACGGCTCCAAGCGGTTTCGGGCAGTCGGTCGTGTTACCGATGCTTCCCGCTTTACTGGAAGCGAATCCTGACCTTCGTATCGATATCGATCTGTCTGACCGTCAGGTCGATATCGTGGGACAGGGGCTTGACGTGGCGTTGCGGATTGCGCCGCTCGAAGATTCCGAACTGGTGGCGAAGAAGATCGCGCCAAACCCTCGACTGATCTGCGCGGCGCCCGCGTATCTGAAGAAGCATGGGCGTCCCGCCAGAGTTTCCGAGCTGGACGATCATGCCTGCATCCGGTTGAACGCGGTGAGACAGTGGCCGCTCATCGTGAACGGAGCATTGATACGCAAGCACGTGGACGCTTACGTCACCACGACCAGCGTCGAAGCGGCACGCACGGCTGCCGTGCAAGGGCTGGGACTTGCCCAGTTGACCTACTGGGACGTATTTCGACAGTTGGCCGACAACTCGCTGGAGCAGATTCACCTGGAGGACGCGACGATGGAGGATCTGTCGGTCTGGGCCGTCATGCCGAGCCGACGTTATGTGCCGAACCGTGTGAGTGTTTTTCTTGACGCTCTTCGAAATCAGATCGCCGAGCTTGGTCGAAGCCTCGGTCGCGCACCGTGATGAGGTTCCGGATTCGGGCCAGAAAGTGCCGTTCGTCGATCGTATCGATCAGACGCTCAAACGTCGGTTCAGCTCCAAAAGTAGCCGCCTGACGAAGTATGTGCGAGCGCCTTGACCGCCACGTTAGCGCCTCAACTCAGTTCGTCGACGAATTCCAAAGCACGCGGCCACTCGCCGAACCCCGACGCGGGATTGAGGTGGCCTACAGCGCCCACGTCAACCATACGGCTGCCCCACGCATTCGCCATCTGTGCGACCTTTCCGATCCGCGCAAGAGGGTCGTTCGTGCTGGCTGCAATGATGCTCGGAAACGGCAGCCGCACCTGTGGAATTGGCAACCAGCCGTGCTGACTCAAGACGTCCATCGTCGGATAACCGTCTGGCAGGTGCGACTCGAAATCGGGCGGCGCCGCGAGCAACGCGCCCCCGATCTCACGCTGATGACGCTGCGCCCAATGTACCGTTGTGATCACACCGGCACTGTGTGACACAAGCACCACAGGTCCAGTGATACTGGCAAGCTCCTGATCGAGTGCTTCGATCCTCGCCGCACAACTGAGCTTGTCGTGTTCCAGCGCCGGCACGACGCGCGCATTCCGCAGCTTGCGCGCAAGAATCGTTTGCCAGTGGTCCTCGACATGGTCCCGTAAGCCGGGAACAATCAGGATGGTTGGTGGCGGTGAAGATGTCATTGGCCAGGTTCTGTAAGAAATCAATTGAATGAAGCTGGTCGCACGCTTCGGCGAGGCGTGCTCAGGTCCTTCGGAACATGAGCGCGTCTGGCTCAGTGAAATGAAAATTCGAGGAGCAGAATGCGGCGCGTAATGTGGACCGTTTTTTCGGCGAGGCAGCCGCTTGCCGGGAAATGCACTCCCGGCAGCGGAGCCTTATCCCGTCGCACGCGAGTTGAGGCGGCTGTGCTCTGCAAGCCAGGTCAGCGTGATCGCTGGCGCCCGGCAACTCACACGCTCAAATCAGGAAAATGGAGGAGCCTGTTGTTTTTCGGGCCTCCAGGTCTCGATGCGCCTGCACCGCATCCTGTAGGGCATACCGTTGATTGATCTCGACGCGGATGCGGCCCGCGGCTACGTGGCCGAACAGCTCATCGACCAGTTCGGCCTTTTCGGCAGGATCGGCGATGTAGTCGGCCAGACCCGGTCGGGTCAGGTACAGCGAGCCTTTGCGGGCCAGAATTTGCGGATCGAACGGCGGGATCGTGCCGGAAGCGGTGCCGACGCAGACCATCAGGCCACGGCGCTTGAGCGAGTCAAGCGAGGACATGAAGGTGGCCTTGCCCACGCTGTCGAACACCACCGACACGCCCACTCCGTCAGTCAGTTCGCGCACGCGCTTCGCAACATCCTCATGACTATAGTTGATCGTATGATCGCAGCCGTGGGCGCGTGCTACTTCAGCCTTGGCGTCAGTCGAAACCGTGCCGATCACGGTGAGGCCAAGCATTTTGGCCCACTGCGAGACGATTAGTCCGACGCCGCCTGCTGCTGCGTGAAGCAGTACCGCATCGCCCGTCTTGAAAGGGTAGATCCGGCGTACCAGATAGGCGGCGGACAAGCCTCGCATGGTCATGGCGGCTGCCGTCTCACAACTGATGGCCTCTGGCAGCTTGATCAGCAGCGCGGCAGAAATCAGCCGTTCAGTGCTGTAGGCGCCCAGCGTATTGATGAAGCCTGTGTAGGTCACACGGTCGCCGACCGCCAGATGGGTCACGCCGGCACCAATGGCCTCGACCACACCGGCAGCCTCGTTGCCGAGGCCGCCAGGAAGCGGAACCGTGTAGGTTCCTCCGCGGAAGTAGGTGTCGGCAAAGTTGAGACCTACGGCCACATGCCGTACGCGCACTTCTCCCGGTCCCGGGTCTCCAACTTCAGCGTTCTCAAAACGAAGGACTTCGGGGCCTCCCGTTTCGTAGAATCTAACGATTTTTGCCATAATGTCTCCTGTAAAGGCGTAGTCGCCGCAGTCACCAGCGGCTCGCAAGGCCTTATGGCCTCACCCGCGCCAGAAAAATTCCGGTCAATGTGGGGGCAGTTCTGCATCAGTACTAGTCCGTTGTGGACGATCTGGATGATGCATACGGCGAATGGTATTGTTTTGCTCAGCCGCTTCAGTCCGGTTTGCGCAGGAATCCCTGGTTTCCGCCATTACGGTTAGGCGCGAAACCATTGGCCTGGAGCGTCTCTTCCGCGGTGTCGTAGAAGACGCCAATCTTGCAGATTTCTCGTGCCTGCTTCGCCGTCGCGATCGGTCGACCGAATTCGCCGGCGATACGCACGAGTTGCTTGATCTGCTCCACCGAACTCATCTTGCCCGTGCGGGTCTGGTTCCACAGCACATCTTCGATGCCGCACCGCACGTGTAGACCCAATGCCATACCAATCATGTTGATGGGCAGCACATTGAGCACCGAACTTTCCACGGTGACGACGGCACCGTCAGGTACGGCACGCAACATGTTGGCCAGGTTGTAAATGTTCGCCTGATCCATGCCGCCGCTAATGGCCACCCAGTTCATCACCAGCGGCCCCTTGTAGACGCCGCGGCGAATCAGACGCTCAATCGTTTCAAAGCTGTTGATGTTGTAGACCTGGAACTCACTCTGGATGCCGGCGGCGCTCAGGCGTCGGATGTGCTCCTCGATAAAGCTGGGATTCGAAGGCACGATCATGTCCTTGTAGGTCCCATAGAGTTGAGGGAATCCGCGCGATACGCCTTTGAAGTCGTCGATGCCAGCGTGCTCCGTCACGTTCATCTGCGTTGTGTTGACGGTCACTGTCACCTGATCGGGTTTCGGATCGAGTTCAGCCAGCATGTGTCGGGTATCGTCGGAAAGCCATTTGGCGGCTGCGCCGTCAGATTCGGGCGCGAAGCTGATGGAGCCGCCCACCTGGATGATCATTTCCGGAACCGCCTTGCGCACCCCGGCGATCAGCTCATTGAACATGGACAGGCGCTTGCTGCCCTTGCCATCGGGCTCGCGCACATGCAGGTGCAGCACTGTGGCGCCGGCTTCATAGCAGTCCACGGCTTTCTGGATCTGCTCCGCCATGGTGATGGGGATGTCTTCCGGGAAATCTGAGGGAATCCAGCCCGGCGCATAGGGAGCGGCGGTGATGACCAGTGGCTGCTGGTTTTCGGGATACAGATGGCCGTCAAGAAAGTTCATGTTGTTGCATCTCCAGGTTGGAATATGAATGTCGAGGATGTGGCCGCTGTCGGCTGAATATCTGAAGCGGCCAGTTAGTGGTCATGTCTGGCACCACATCCTGCTCTACATGCCATGCGCCGAATGCGGCTTCTCATGGCAACGATCACGCTCCCGTCACTAGATTCGTTTCTGTCGGGCATAACGGCGGAGCCATGTTCAGTTCGATATCCAGATCGTCAAGTGGGATTTCACTCGACGCGATGTGATGGTGGGCCGGCACCACGATGCCGACCATGCACCCGTAGCACAGGGCTTCATGAGGCACGGCCGCAAGGTTGCTGGGTGGCGTGAATACGGAAGCGAGCCGCGCCGCAATTCGCCGGGCGATGCGAACCTCTTTCACCAATCTCTGGGCAATCGACGGTCTCAACAACATCGGACTTCCTCCGTTCACTGACTTCGCTCCGGTCGCAGCAGCGACGAAGCCATTGTGTTTCGGAGTGTAGTCTCGAACATCATTAATGTCGACATAAATATGGATAAGTACTTTCACCTGGTGCGTTTCCGTCGTCTCGGTATAAATATTAATGTCGACAACAACAAGACTAAGTGTGGCGTGTTTGTCGGTGCTCGATTCACCCAGTCGGCGTCGTCGATCTCCGGCAGCGTCGCCTTCGCTGCGTTCGGGGTGCAGCCAATGGCCGGTCCGTTGGATGAAGTGCAGGTGCGTCAACGACCCCTCGCCGGTGTGGGTCACCGACGGCTCGCAGGCTTAACTGAAGTCAAGAGGAGACAAGGTGAAGAAATCAGGAGTTTTGTTGTTACTGGCAGCATCCATCGCGTCCACGCCGGTATTCGCTCAGAGTTCCGTTGTGCTGTATGGCATCGTGGATACCGGTGTCGAGTTCATCACTCACGCAACCCCAACGGGTGGGTCGCTTGCGCGAATGCCGGTCATCGGAGGCGGAGACGTACCCTCGCGATGGGGGGTGAAAGGTGCGGAAGATCTGGGCGGTGGCCTGAAGGCGATCTTTACGTTGGAAAGCGGCTTTGCCGTTTCGAATGGAACGATGTTGCAGAGCAATCGCCTGTTCGGTAGACAAGCTTACATTGGTTTAAGCAACGCATGGGGGCAACTTACGCTCGGTCGCCAGTACAGCATGCAAACGTGGGGAATGATCGATGCAAACATCATGGGCGCCGCGGGAATAGGTGGTGTTGGTTCGCTTGACAGCGCCTTGCTGTCGGATCGCTTCGATAACTCCGTGGCCTATATGGGCAGATTTGCTGGGCTAACAGTGGGCGCGAGCTATTCCTTTGGCCGGGATGCATCGGCCGCTGGGAACTGCGCCGGTCAGACAGGAAACGATTTTCTCGCCTGCCGCGGGCTTTCCGCGATGCTCAAATATGACGCTAACTCGTGGGGCGTTGCCGCGACGTACGAAGAGTTGCGAGGCGGTCCGGGCTCCGCGCCGATAGCGGTCGTTCCAGGCGCGCCAGGTGTCGGATTTACGAAATCCGCAGACACGGACCGTCGCTACCAGCTGAATGCTCATTTGACCACTGGACCCGTGCGCTTCGGCGTTGGCTGGATACACCGGCTCCTTCACGGCGACACCCGGTCCGCCAGGACAGATATCGAATATTTGGGCGCATCACTGCTATATGGAGCCTGGGTTTTCGATGCTCAGGTTTCACATGTCGGTAATAGCGGAGACGACGCAAACGGCACGCTCGGTGTAGTCCGGGTGAATTACGACTTCAGCAAACGTACTGCAGTATACGGCGTGGTTGGGTATATGAAGAACAATGGCAAGGGAGCCATCTACTCCGTCTCCGCAGGGACTGCCGTTCCTGCCGCGCCATTTCCCGGGTCGAATCAGATTGGTCTTGAAATGGGTATCCGTCATAACTTCTGATGAGCGATGCACGTTAGTCTGGCCAGATGTGGGTGACCGCGAAGTGGCGGGCCAGAGACTCGTGTGCGTGCGAGGGGGGCTGCATGAAGGTCGTTTCTCATATCGACAAGGTGCGCCGAATAGCTGCGCTTCGCCAGCGCCTCGATCCGTTGCGGGACTTCGAATTGTGGTTCTGGTCCACGTTGACCGCGGGCATCAACGTATTCAATACAGCGCTTCACGTCGTCGGCCTGACCCGCGACGATCCTGTCTTTTCAACCATCCCCGGCGTACACGTTGTCAGGCAGCCGGACGGCAGCTATGCCCGAGAACTGCGAGGGCCTGGTGATGTAAGTCATGTCGGTTGGCCGGAAATCGAAGGGGACATACCGCCGCTGATCCGGCAACTCGAAGACGCCCTGTATTCGATCGAGCATCATCGTGACCCATGCATTCGCGGCGATCGAGTGCCGACGCAAGCGATCGTCGACGAGTGTGAAGAGGCATTTGCGCGAATCATGGCTGTATTGGAACGCGTATTAGCAGGCACCCGATATGAAAGCTGAGAATCACCGGCGCAAGGCGGAAAAAACATCGAGAACTCGATGAAGCTTCTTCGTGAAGACGACTGGGAAATGAAAATCGAGGCGGCGATGCTGGCTGGGACGCACTGGGCAAACTACGCGCTACATCGTAGCGAACTCTCGTCGGACAGTGAGGACATCGTTCATAACTCGATGTTGGTCGTCAACATGCTCCGCAAGTATTCCCTCGCCGAAGGCGAATTGCTTGGCGCGTTGACTGAAATCGAAGAGCTTCGCCCGCTCTATGTACGCGGCGATTTACCGGACGGCTCGCACGCTGCGGAGCGCGCAATGGCACTGCTGCATTCGATTCGCGGGCTTGCCTGTCGTTCACGATGACCGCTCTGTAGAAGGGGCGCAATCGCGCGAAGGTTGTCGGGCTTGCACCGATCGACGCATCTCGCAAAGCGATGTGTTTGGGAATTGATAAATTAATGTCGACATAAATTGAGGTAACTGCTATCTTCTAGATACAGGCAGGCAGGAATTTCCATCGTCGCGCTCCGCAGAGCCGTGGAGCGCGTCCCGCGTACACCATCGGGGGCTGCCGGAACAATCATCGAATACCAAGGAGATATCGTTCATGATCAAAGTGGAGAGGCTGACCGCCTGCATTGGTGCCGAAGTGGCTGGCGTGAGCTTGGCAGACGCATCTCGAGATGCATCGCTGTTCGAAGACATCAAGGGCCTGCTGCTCAAACACAGGGTTCTCTTCTTCCGGGACCAGGATATTTCCCGGGCCGAACATATCGCCTTTGCGCGCCGTTTCGGCAAACTCGAAGACCACCCAGTGGCTGGAAGCGATCCCGAGCACCCGGGCCTTGTGCAGATCTATCGATCGGACGCAAAGAATCCGTATGAGAACAACTATCACTCGGACGGGCTTTGGCGGCCGAACCCGTCCATGGGTGCCGTACTCCGCTGCGTCGAGTCACCCGAGGTAGGGGGCGATACGATCTGGGTCAACATGGTCGAGGCCTATAGGCAATTGCCTGACGACATCAAAAAGCGCATCGCGGGCCTGCGGGCAAAGAGCAGTATTGAACACTCCTTCGGCGCTGCAATGGATCCGGAGGAACGAAGAAAGCTTGCGGTACAAAATCCGGAGGTGGAACATCCCGTCGTGCGCACGCATCCGGAGACTGGCGAGAAGATTCTCTATGTCGGAAGCTTTACCACGCATTTCGTCAACTACCACACGGTTGAGAATGTCCGTTACGGTCTGGACAAGACGCCCGGCGCAAGTCTTTTGTTGAGCTATTTGCAAAGCCAGGCGTCGATCCCCGAGTACCAGGTACGTTTCCGATGGAAGCCGAATAGCGTTGCTGTCTGGGACAACCGATCGACGCAGCACTATGCGGTAATGGACTACTGGCCGGCGCCGCGTAAGATGGAGCGAGCCGGAATCGAAGGTGACATACCTTACTAACCGGCTGCTGCGAGTCGGGTGCGTGTCTGCACCTGACGGGTTGTCGTGCCCCCCGGGTCCGGGAGACCGGTTCCTCACGATTGAGACCGGATTCTTGTCGACATTACAATGCCGAAGACTATAATGTCTAAGCGTTAAATTCGACAAAAACTCGTTCCGTCCTACGCCATGGCCCGTAATAAAACGCAAAACCTTCCCGATCTTTCCGCGCTCCTTACGCCCAGGAATTCACTGATGCTGGCGGTCGAGCGGGCGGTCCTGCGTGGACACGAATGGGCGTACGCATCGGCGCCGATTGCCGAGCAGATCGCCGTCCGGTTAGCTGGCGTTATCACGCTCGACCTGGTGAAAGCGGGGCAGCGTCTGCTGGAGAAAGATATCAGCGAGGTATTGCACGTCAGCCGCGCTCCCGTGCGGGAGGCGATGCGCATTCTGGAGCGCGATCGCCTCGTCGAGTTTCAGGCCCGGCGTGGAGCAATCGTGACTGCGCCTGACGAAGACGAGCTTCGAGACATATTTCGTGTGCGCAGCGTGCTTTACATCACGATGCTGGAGCAGGTGGCGCGCGAGTGCCCTGTCGAACTCGAAGCGTTGTTCGACACACATATGCCCAGGCTGGTTAAAGCGGCTGAGGAATCGGCGGACGCTTACGCTGTGGAAAGTTTCCTTCTGAATTTCGCGACGGTCAGTTTGTGCAACAACCGGCTTCTTGTCGATGTCCTGCACTCTATTTCATTGCGAACGCTGCGCTATGTGCGGCTAGGATTCGTGGCCGCACCGCAAGCGATTCGCGCGTCGTTAAAGGACTGGCGCGCGCTGCAGAAGGCCGCAAGCAAGCGGGACAGCGAACTGCTGCTTTCTCTCGCGGCCTCGCGATTGGACGAGGCGAAAGATGTGGCCATTCGCGCACTCGCTGCAAACGCGACCGACATCCGGCGCGCGCGTTCTCCAAAAGCGGCTCAATCCAAAGTAGCGGCCGCCTCCGTGGAGTGAGCCGTTCTCCCTGCGCCCGACATGCCTGAGTCACGCGCGCGCGGGATCCCGTCTGGCGAAGCGCCGCCGCGAACTTTTTCATCATCGACGGCGCAGCTATCGTACCCGCGAGGTTGATCAGATTGAGCGGGGCGTCTCCTGCATGGAGACGAGTCGGCGCGCAATGTCCTGTCGCCGATCCAGTTTCATTCCAGGCAATTCCTGCTCGCGCCTGGGCTGGGTACGCCGTTCAACTTTCGAGCCCCTCGCCTTGGTACGCCCAACAATGGTCCGCACAACGATAGTGTTCAGTGCGGTTGTCGGCTCTTCAGGCCCGACGCGGCGCATCAACTGGAAAATACACTCTTGTCAGACTGTGCATCCTCCTTGGATCACACCCGCACAGTTGCTCATCGATGCGGTTACTGATTCAAAGCACATCGAGTTTCGAGTTCATCCCGGTACCTAAAACGGAGTATCCGTCATTCCCGCCCAGGGTTTGCGCCAACGCGCGACGTTCCGCTATCGGGTACAGCACCGGGAGTGAGACGAGTTTCGTAATTAATGTCGTCAAAAATAAAACACGGTGCTATCCTGAGTCCGAGTGAATGTCTTGCAATCGGCGAGTACCGACTCTCCCGAAGACTACTTTTCTGGTGGAGGAGTCAACAGTTATCAAGATGCCGAACCCGGCATTCAGGTCCGAAGCACGCACGGAGACACAAAGAATGCGTCCGGCGTAGCTGACGGCAAGCAGGAAACATCGAATTTGTGAATCACGGAGGAGACAGAATTGAACATGTATACGAGTAACGCAATGCCGACTGAGCCAACTGTAGCGGCGAGTGCAACCCGGACCTACGCATGGGTGGTATTTGCATTGATGTTTTGCCTGTTGCTGTCCGACTACATGTCGCGGCAGGCAATCAATGCCTTGTTTCCCATCCTGAAGGTGCAGTGGCAGATGTCCGATACGCAACTCGGCTCGCTGAGCGGCGTGGTGCCGTTGGCGGTCGGCATACTGACACTTCCGTTCTCCATCGTGGCGGACCGCTGGGGTCGGGTCAAAAGCATCGCCGTGATGGTCGCGTTGTGGAGTCTTGCCACGCTTGGGTGCGCAGTCGCCAGCAACTATCACGAGATGTTCATCGCCCGCATCTTTGTTGGCATCGGTGAGGCCGCCTACGGAAGCGTCGGCATTGCAATGCTGATGAGCGTCTTTCCGAAGCATCTTCGTTCTACCATCGCTGGCGGGTTCACGTCTGCCGCTGCGTTCGGGTCCGTGCTCGGTGTTTCGCTTTCCGGCCTCATTGCGACGCACTTCGGCTGGCGCTGGTCGATGGGCATGATGTCGATCTTTGGCTTTGTGCTCGTGATCATTTACTGCCTCCTGGTCACGGAAAAAAGACTCGCTCATGCGAATCCTGACAACACGGGTGGAACACCCATGTATGGTGAAATAAAGCTGACGCCTCGCGCGCTTCTCTCCGGCCTGTTTCCGGCGCGCTCCGTGCTGTGTGCGTACATCGGCTGCGCACTTCAGATATTCATTCAAGGCACGCTCTTCGTGTGGCTGCCTAGCTACCTTAATCGCTACTGGGGCATGCCGGTGAGCAAAGCGTCCCTGGTGGCAGCCGGGCTCGTGCTTGTGAGCGGCATGGGACAACTCCTATGTGGCGTGTTAACCGACAGGATCAGCGGCGATTCCCTGGTCAGAAGATGGAACATGGCCATTTGCTATTGCCTTCTGCTCGGCGTCTTGCTAGAGATCGCATTTCGCTTGCCGCAGGGCAATTTGCAACTCGCACTCCTCGTACCCGCTGTGTTTTTTCTCGCCAGTTCGTTCGGCACCTGTAGCGCCATCGTCGCGGGTGCAACATCACCCGCTATCCACAGTTCGGCATTTGCCACGATGACGCTCTTCAACAACATATTGGGTCTCGCAGCTGGTCCATTTCTCACGGGTGTGTTTGCGGACTCAGTCGGTCTTCAGGTCGCGTTGCGCTGGCTTCCGTTCGCGGCCATTCTGCCGTTCGCGGCGTACCTGTTGGGCCGGTGGCTTTACCTGGCTGAAAGTCGACGGGCTTGAGCGTACTGGTGAACCGGCAGTGCGCCTTGGCTGAGACTTCTTCAGCACCACAAGCGGGGTGGCGCGCCTTCTATCGCTAACGAAATTGTCTCCGCGTGTGGGGCGGCGCAGTCTGCGCCGCATTGATTCAAGTTTTTCTCAACCTCTGCTCCAACAAGGTGAAATCGGATCGGATTAGCGTAGGTGAACAAATATGAAGCGCGAAGTGGTGGTTGCAAGTGGTGTTCGGACTGCGATCGGTAGTTTTGGCGGTAGCCTCAAAGACATCGCGCCGACTGAACTGGGTGCCAAAGTCGTACGCGAGGCGCTCTCGCGTGCGGTTGTCGACGGTGCGGAAGTGGGGCATGTCGTTTTCGGCAACGTCATTCACACAGAGCCGAAGGATATGTATCTGGCGCGCGTGGCCGCCATCGAAGGAGGCGTGTCTCAACACGCGCCCGCGCTGACGGTGAACCGCCTGTGCGGGTCTGGATTACAGGCCGTTATTTCAGCATCGCACAGCATCCTGCTGGGCGACGCCGACATCGCGGTCGCGGGCGGGGCGGAAAATATGAGTCGCGCGCCATACGTCGCGCCTCACGCGAGGTTCGGCACACGCATGGGCGACGCGAAGCTTGTCGATATGCTGCTCGGCTCGTTAACGGATCCATTTCATCGGTACCACATGGGCGTAACGGCGGAAAACGTTGCGCGGCAGTTCGGCATCTCGCGAGAGGAGCAGGACGCGTTGGCGCTCGAGTCGCATCGACGCGCTGCACACGCTATCGCGCAGGGCTATTTCAAGGAGCAGATTCTGCCCATCACCTTGAATGGAAAAGGCGGCGCAACGGTTTTCGACACCGACGAGCACGTACGTCTGAATGCCACGCCTGAGGACTTCACTCGACTCAAGCCCGTATTCGAACGCGACGCCGGCACGGTAACAGCAGGGAACGCTTCGGGCATCAACGATGCAGCGGCGGCGTTGGTGCTCATGGAGCGTGCGACTGCCGAGCAACGCGGGGCGCGGCCATTGGCACGGTTGGTTGCGTATGCGCACGCCGGCGTAGACCCGAAAATGATGGGCATCGGACCCGTGCCGGCGACTCGCGCGGCTCTGGCGCGCGCGGGGCTCACCGCCAACGACCTCGACGTGATCGAGTCGAACGAAGCGTTTGCAGCACAAGCATGCGCGGTGTCCAGAGAGTTGAAGTTCGACCCTGAAAAAGTGAACCCGAATGGTTCTGGAATTTCGCTGGGTCATCCGATCGGTGCGACGGGTGCGCTTATCACGGTCAAGGCAATTCACGAACTACAACGCGTGGGTGGGCGCTACGCGCTGGTTACGATGTGCATCGGTGGCGGGCAGGGTATTGCCGCCGTCTTCGAGCGCATGTAAGTGTAGACAGATTACGTTGCCTGATCACGCGCGGACGGGTGAAGGCATCGCTCCACGTTGACGTGAGTGTTGCCTTCAGATGTTATGCACGCCGTCTTGCTAACCGGCGTTCACGTGCGAAATGCCGCTTAACGTCTTCAAACACGTTCTTCCGGCGGGAGCGTCATCCGATGGCCAGACCGCATGGTTGAGCGGTCGATTGCGGCTGGAAGCGCGGAGCAAGACCGAAATGCTTGTCGAATGCTTCGACGAGATAGGCGCCGATGGGCAATGAGGAAGTCGCCGCCGGGGAGGGCGCGTTGCACACGTGCAGGCTGCGCTGCGACGGGCGGATCAGGAAATCGTGCACCATGCTGCCGTCGGCCATCACAGCCTGCGCGCGCACGCCCGACGGATAGGGTTCGAGGTCAGACAGCACAAGCTCCGGACAATACTTGCGGCACAGTTCGAGGTACCCGGTCTTCCACAGCGAGTTCCGCATTTCGCTGAGCCCGGATGCGCCGTGTTTTCCGAGCATCTTCCAGAATCCAGGGAAAGCTGCCATGCCGGCGAGATCCTTCAGATTGGCGTCGCGCCAGCGGTATCCCTCTCGCGCGAGCGCCAGGACCGCGTTTGGACCCACGGTCACATATCCTCCGATCATGCGCGTCAAATGCACGCCAAGGAAGGGCAGGGCAGGATCGGGCACTGGATAGACCAGATGCTTGACTATGTCATTTTTGGTCGTTGGCAAACGGTAGTATTCGCCGCGAAACGGCACGATACGGAAGTCGAGATCGACTTTGCACATCTTCGCGAGGCGGTCCGCCATCAAGCCAGCGCAAACGATGGCATGCCTTGCACGGAAGCGGCCATTCGACGTTTCCGCGGTAATGCCGTTTTCGTCTTCGTGGAGTGCCTCAACGCGCTGATTCAGAGCGATCTGCACGCCTCCGTCCCGAGCGAGCCGCGCCATTGTCTCGGTCATGCCCCGATAGTCTGCAATGCCGCTGGTTGCCACCCGGATTGCTGCCCGTCCGGCGATGCGTGGCTCCAGTTCTCGTAGCGCCGCTTCGTCGAGCATCTGCGGTTCGAGCTGGTTCTGCTGACAACGCGTGTACAGGGCATTGAGCCTTTCGACTTCGACGTCGTTGGTCGCGACGATCAGTTTGCCGCATTGCTCGACCTGCACGTCGTGACGACGGGCGAACGCGTAGGTCGCTGCCGCGCCGCGTCTGCAAAAATCGGCCTTGAGGCTTCCCGGTGCGTAATACACGCCCGCGTGAATCACGCCGCTGTTGTGACTGGACTGATGAGCGGCGAGCGCGGCCTCCTTCTCGAGTAGCAGTACGCTTATTCCCGGATGCCGGTCGATGAGTTGCATGGCCGTCGAGACGCCGACGATGCCGCCGCCCACGATCAGCACGTCGGCGTCGTAGCCTCGGTGATGCTGAATGGTGGTCATTTCGAGAACACTCCACGTTGGCGCATCAGTTCGCGATGCAGCGCCGGATGCTTCTGAAACGGCGCCCGGCCATGCAGCCAGAAATAGTTGTTGAGGACCACGAGATCGCCGGTGGGGAGCGGTACTTCGCGTGTCGCGGACGACGCTTCCATCGATGCCGACAGGTCATGCAGATAGGCGGCTTCAGCGGGTGAGCGGGGTTGCACGAACTGGTCGATGAACGACATTGCCAGACCATATTCGCTCTGGAAGAACACCGGGCGTTCGACTTGCTCGTTGACGTTCTTCGAGCCAGGCGCCTTGTAGAGGAACGCCCGTGTGCTGAGCGGGTCGTCGAGGAAGGTGCCGCGCTCGCTCCAGTCGTCGATATGCAAGAAGCGCGACTCACCGCCGACAGCGTTCTCTTCCGCGAACTTCATCATGAGCAGCCACTCTGTCGGCTCATCGACGAAGGTTCCGTCAGTGTGCAATGTGAAAAGACGGTAAGCCTGGCGCAGATAGGAGTCGCTGTTGTCCGTGTCTTTGACAAGGAAGCGGGCGTAGTACGTACCAGACATGGCATCGTGATTCGCCGGTCCGAGAAGATAGCCGATCGCCGTTCCGAAGCGGACGAAATCCCCATGATCCGCAGTCGTGTCCTGGACGCCGATGGTAAATCCCCCGGTGCGGCGGTCCTGCACGAGCTGTCGAAGCGCCTCAGCAAAGCCGTCGCCAACCGCCTGCACGAGCGCGCTCGCGACCTTGAAGCGGATGAACGGTACGTATTCGAGGTTCTGGAGATCGATGTCTTTGACCGATGAGAAGAACTTTCTCAAAGCATCACGTTGCACCGTGATATGACGCAGACGTTCGTGATGTGGGTGACGGTCGATCGAAAACGTCGATTGCGTAACGACCGCTGCGGCCATTGGCATTGTTGTGACGGTGCTCATGAAGGTGTCCATCAGGAAGGAAGTGTTGCTATTGGACTCCTTGTCTATGATTGGTTAAACCCATATAAAATGAATTTTTATTCGATAAATCAGATTAAAAATGATCGACAGTCGACAGATCAAGCTGTTCGTCGCTTTGGCAGAAGACTTGCATTTCGCGCGTTCGGCCGACCGGCTCGGAATCGCACAGTCGGTGCTCAGCCAGCAAATCAAAAGGCTCGAATCCGACCTCGGCGTGAGATTGCTCAACCGCAACAAACGCGCGGCGATTACGCTGACTGACGCAGGCGGCATCTTTCTGGTCGAAGCAACGGCTGCGCTGAGACAGCTGGAGCGTGCCGATCGCATCGGCCGCCTGGCCGCCAGAGGTCAGGCAGGTCAAGTTGCGCTTGGCTATATCGGTTCGGCCGTTACAACCGGGTTGCTGCCGGACACACTCAGAGCATTCCGAGCGGCAAGCCCGGATGTTCGCATGCACATCGTCGCGATGGAAACGCCGAACCAGTTGGAACGCTTGTCGGACGGGGCTCTTGATATCGGTTTTATTCGCCCACGCGCGCATTATCCCGATGGGGTCACTGCGAAGGTTGTGCAAAGCGAGCGCCTGTTGATCGCTCTGCCAGCGGACAGTCCGCTTTCACGCGCGAAGTCTGTAAAGGCCTCGCAGTTGCGGGAGCTGCCATTCATTGCGCCGCAGTTCAACGAGGCGGCGGGGTTCGCCGAAGACCTTGCCAGGCTCGGTCGAGTCGGTGGGTTCGATGCACAGCCGGAGTACAGGGTCAACGATTTCATTACTGCGGTGAGCATGGCTTCCGCGGGCTACGGCGTGGCACTCGTGCCGCAGTCCATCTGCGGATTCGCTCAACCCGGCGTCGTGTTCAAACCATTGAGCGACTTTGACGAGCATGTCGAACTCGCAGTCGCATATCGTATTCGCGAGCATTCGCCTTGCGTGCGGGGCTTTGTCGATGCAGCGCTGTCATATGGCGTTGCGATGCAATCGAGGGCACGCCGCACAACGCGTTAGCGATTCGTGTCGCAGCCATTGCGAACGCATCGGGCGACTGGAGCGGTCACTTACCGCCAGAAGCCGGAACAGACGAGTGCATGGCGGTGATCGTCAAGTCGGCCGGGCAGACTTCAGTCGCTCTGACTCGACGTAGCAAGTGGTTGAGACCCATAACCGTTGCACGGGCGATGCGATGGCATCACGCTCGGATCCGGCGCGGAATGAGAAGCCCGCCGAGGATAGCCGGACGGCCGTTGTGCTCCGGAACCCGCCGTTGACCTTGTGCGCGCTCGAAAGGCGGCTCAGGGTCGCTATGTAAACCTCTTCATAGCGACCCTGAGCCGACCTTCGGCGTTCTCAAGAGCGGCCGTTCGGAGACGCATCGATCCTGAACATACGCCGGTATGTGGGCACAGCCGTCTTAATGGGATGTTCTACCCAACTAAAGGTACTTGAATTTTGTGATCTGTACTTTGCTATTGAATCGGGCAGCCTTGAACTGGACTGGCTCCGTCGTGTTTGCTGTTGTTCGCTCCATAATCCACGGAATCGGTTGATACGTCATCTTTCGGCCGTTGACAATTAAGTCCAGTATCTCGTATTCCTCCACGTAGGCACGCGTCAAATAGCGTCCACGAGTTTGCCACTCCCAATGAGCGGGCACAATTCGCTTTGCTATGACCGTGGCCTGTCCTGTCTGCGTCTTCACTCCAGCAAAGTTGGCAATGTCGAACAATGCTTTGGCGATACAGGCGAGGATGACCGTGTAGAAGAAGAAAACCACGCCTGCGCCACCAAGCTGACCGCGATTCAGTAACGTGAATGGAAGCGACACAACGTTATGCAAAGGCACTCTTGATCTCCAGCTTGGAGGAAGACCGGTGCAATGCGCTGAGTGACGCTCCCACGCAAGGCTGTTGATTCTCCCTCGGACCTGGCCGAATTGTCGGCAATCCAGCCGCACATGGCGAGCGTCCGTTCCTGGTCCGACGTTTGACCAACACGGTCGACGCGAGCGCTACAATACCCCAGACTTCCCATGCAAACATATCTCGGCGATTTCCTGAACACGAGCCATGGTGATGCCATGGCATTGTTCAAGTGACAGGGGATGATCGATAATATCGAGGACGATTGTGGGTCGTTGTCCTAAAACCATGGTATGCACGCTGACACCGAGACTCAACGTTGAAGGCTCATAAGGCAGTGCGCTTTGCAACCAACCAAAATACGGCGGTTCGGTTTCGCGACCTTCAATGTCCCAGAGTTCACATGTCCGCGCGAAGTTTCTCTTGCTGAGTGAAACCCAAGACAACCAGACGAAAGGACCTGGACCGTCGACGACTGGGAGAAGAATTCGACCCAATATAAAAAAATGCTCGCCGTCAATCACACATTGATCGGATGTCAGTTCGCCACGCGTGACACGTTCCGACTCCGGCATCGATAGCCATAGCGCTGGCGCGTTCGGCCCGAAGCACATCGGTAATCTGTCATGGTATTGCCCGCAGGTACCACAAACGAAGCCATTCATTAAATCACCTTTCCGCATCACCTTTCGCTCTCTCTTGTGCGTCTTTCAGACATTCGACGTACGCGGTTCTTGTGGCGAGTTGATTCGCCGCCCGTGGATTCGGGCCAAACAGCGTTTGAAGGAACGGGGCGTAGTTGTGTACGTAACATGCGTCGACACGCTCAGGAGGGGCTCCGATTATCTTTGCGACGCAGGCGACGTGCCTTTGTCGAATCTCCCCGGGAATCTCACCCTCCCTGAGGCTATAGAAATTGGTTACGAATCGATTGAAATCGGGATTACTCGCCAACTGATCGGCCAATTGCTCACGCATCTGGTCCAAGGTCACGCCGTCCGCACGCTGTCTCGCCAGACTCTGCTCAATTGTTGATCTCGCGAGACACGGGGTTATGTGCACCCAGAGTGGATCGACGCCTGTCATCCGGCTCAATTCTTCTTCCGTCATGTCTACGCCTTGCGCAAATGCCGGAAGGGTGATCAGGCAGTTGAGACAAGTCGACAGAATGAGCAGCAAAAGAAGGCGACGCATGCTTTGTGTGACAGGGAATGAGATTTGGCCGTGGTGAGTGAGCGTTCCGCCAACCGTCCGAAAATCGCGATCCGCGCGTCGAACATTGGCTTTCGCCGCTCTGTTAATCGACGTCTGATGCGCTGCTCATCCTACGACGGAAACGCGACTTCGACACAAAGCGATATCTTGGCCTAACGGCCGTTGGGACGGAAACTTGAGCCAAGGGGAGCCGCGCGGCACAGACAGAAGGCGTCGCAAGTTGTTCCTGACGGCGCCGCGAGGACGGACCGCCCACGCGAGATTGTCAGCGATTCGCCCGGGACCGTCGAACGGCCGGAAATGGCCGAGAGCACCAGTTCAATGAGGGTGCTGCAGATCTGCGTTGAAATTTTCAACGGCAGCTTACGCGCGGCTTCTGTGAATGAGTACAGCCGGCCATGAGCCGTCATTTCCCTACGCCGGTGGCGGGACGTTCAGATGCCTGCAATGCACCGGTCATCGGACGTTCGCCATAAGGATGCAGGGCAGTTCTCAGAATCAACATCGAACGGTGACGGTTGACAGACTATGCGCCGATGCGTCGTTGCATCCGAGCGCTAAAACTACGCGAAGCTACCCGCACCTCCGCGGTCGCATTGCCGGCCGGCGCTCGACTTTGTCGAGCATGCTGACACAGAAAGCATAGCTGCGCCGATAGCGTTTTGTGACGGCGGTAAACGCGCCACATCGAATCTCGACGCGTGCGAGCCATCGCTGAATCGCAGGTATCACGCTTGCGCGTTCGCGCACGGTGCTATTTGGGCTGTCATTTCGGTGTCTGCGACATGGATCGAGCCCGCCGGCGAGCGGCTTTCTCGTGTGTGCGCCGAAGTGGAGCATCTTCGATATTTCCTCGACCGCGCGACACATTCGCCTCGCGCGCGCTTTTTTCCGCCGAGTTGCCCTTCTTCCGCGTAAACCCGCTTGCACCTTATTTTTGATGGTCCTATATTGCATTTCACCATCAACTATTACGATGCGATAAATCATGAGTGACGACGTTCTGTTTTCGAATCACGGCCGCGTCGCGGTCATCACGCTGAATCGTCCCGAACGGCTGAACGCTTGGACCACGCCGATGCGCGAATCGATCATTGCGGCGCTCGGGCGCTTCAACGCCGACGCCGATGTCGCCGCGATCATCATGACGGGCGCGGGCAATCGCGCGTTCTCGGCGGGGCAGGATCTGGCCGAGGCGCACGACTTCGACGGCGAACGCGCCGTAGCGTGGGTCAAGGAGTGGCAGCGCTACTACACGACGCTGCGCGGCCTGTCTAAGCCGCTCGTGATGGCTCTCAACGGCACGGCTGCAGGTTCGGCGTTTCAGGTCGCCTTGCTCGGCGATATCCGCGTGGGCCACCCGGGCGTGCGCATGGGCCAGCCGGAGATCAATGCGGGCATCGCCAGCACGACCGGGCCGTGGATCATGAATTCGATGCTCGGCATGTCGCGCACCATCGAGCTCACGCTCACCGGCCGTCTGATGGACGCCGACGAGTGCTATCGCATCGGGCTGATTCATCACATCGTCGACGAAGACAAGGTCTTCGAGAAAGCGCTCGAAATCGCCACGGAGCTCTCCGCCAAGCCGCCCGTCGCGATGCGTCTCGACAAACAACGTTTCCGCGAGATGACCGAGCCGGGTTTCGTCGACTGTATCGAGGCGGGGGAACGTATTCAGCGCGAGGCGTACGACTCGGGCGAGCCCGCTCGCATGATGGAAGAGTTCTTCAAGAAACGCGCCAAATAAAACGGGCGGAAGCCGGGCAGTTCCTTCTCAACCCTAGTGCGAGAGACCTGAACCATGACACAAGACTTCAATCCGACGCGCCGCCGCATTCTGCACGGCGCGGGCGCGCTCGCCGTGGCCGGCATGATGCCGCTGGCCGCACGCGCTCAAACTAAGCAGATCGTCGTATCGGACCCGGGCGGCCCATACACGACCGCGTATCGTGAAGCCTTCTATGACCCGTTCGAGAAAGCGACGGGCATCAAGGTCGTCAGCGTGGCGCGCGAATCGCAGCCGGTCGCGCAATTCGCGGCGATGGTGCAAACGAAGAACTATGTGTGGGACGTCACCACGCTGACGCTATCGGCGGACATTCCGTATCTCGAAGCGAAAGGGCTGCTGGAGCCGATCGGCCTGAAAGCGAGCGACTATCCGGACATCATGCCCGAGGCGATCACGCCCAACTGGCTTGGTGTCGACGTGTATTCGACCGTGCTCGCGTATCGCGCGGACAAGTTCAAGGACAACGGTCCGAAGTCGTGGGCGGACTTCTGGGACGTGAAGAAATTCCCCGGCCGCCGCTGCCTGCGCCGCAGTCCGCTCGACACGCTGGAACAGGCGCTGCTCGCCGACGGCGTGCCGCTCGACAAGCTCTATCCGCTCGACGTGGACCGCGCATTCAAGAGTCTCGACAGGATCAAGCCGCACATCAACATCTGGTGGACCTCCGGCGCGCAGGCGATGCAGGCGATCCAGAGCGGCGACGTCGACATGATCTCGACCTGGAACGGCCGCGCGCAGGCCGCAAAGGACAGCGGCGCGCCGGTGACGATCGTGTGGAATCAGGGCCTGTATTCGATCGAAGGCTGGGGCATTCCGAAAGGCACACCGCACGCCGATGCCGCGAAGCAGTTCGTGCGCTTTTGCGCCGACGCGAAGCGTCAGGCTTCGCTCACGCGCACGCTCGCGTACGGCCCGACCAACAAGAAGTCCTTCGAGACGATCGGCAAGGAGCGCGCGACGCTCCTGCCGACCGCCCCTGACAACATCAAGGACATGAAGCTGCCGAGCCCGCAATGGTGGGAAGAGAACCGCCAGAAGGTCACCGAGCGGTTCAATTCGTGGATCATTTCGTAAGGAGCGGACGATGAGCTCGAAACTCGAGGCGATCGGCATCGCGAAGCGCTATGGCGATTCGGTCGCGCTGGAACCGACGGACCTCGCCGTGCAAGCGGGCGAATTCCTGACGCTGCTCGGTCCCTCGGGTTCGGGCAAGACGACCCTGTTGCAGATGATCTCCGGCCTCGTCGCGCCGAGCGCGGGGCGCATCGAGATCGACGGGCGCGACGTCACGCATGTCGAACCGGGCAAGCGCGGCATCGGCATGGTCTTTCAGAGCTATGCGCTCTTTCCGCACATGAGCGTGTGGGACAACGTCGCATACGGCCTGCGCATGCGCCGCAAATCGCGCGACGAATTGCGTGCCGCAGTGGACGACGCGCTCGCGATGGTGCGCATGACCGAGTTCGCAAAGCGCTTTCCGAAGGAGTTGTCGGGCGGGCAGCAGCAGCGCATCGCGCTCGCGCGCTGCTTCGCGTACCGGCCTTCCGTGATTCTGCTCGACGAGCCGCTCGGTGCGCTCGATAAGAAACTGCGCGAACACATGCAGACCGAGATTCGACGCCTGCACAAGGAACTCGGCGCGACCTTCGTCTACGTGACGCACGATCAGGACGAAGCGCTCACGCTTTCCGACCGTATCTGCCTGATGAACCAGGCGCGCATCGAGCAGGTGGGCACGCCCGCAGATCTATACGATCGTCCCGCCACACGCTTTGCGGCGGGTTTCATCGGTCATTCGAATCTGCTCGAAGGCGAACTTGATGCTGCGCGCGGCGCCGCCGGCGAGCCCGTCCTCCTCGCCGCGGGCGGCCGCATTCCTTTGCCGCTCGGCGCATCGGGCGCGCCCGCCACGCGTCACACGCTGCTTCTGCGTCCCGAAGCGCCGCGTCTCGTCGAACCGCACAGCGGCTTCGTGGCCGGCACCATCGCGGATGTCGTGTTCTTCGGCAGCGACACGCGCGTGTCGCTTTCGATGAGCGACGGCAGCGAGCTGACCGTACGCTGCGAGCGCAGCGTGACACCGCGCATCGGCGACAAGGTGGGCCTCACGTGGGATCCGCACCGCACGACGCTGCTGCACGCCTGAGGAGCCGCCATGACCATCGCTCTTCATGCGTTGCGCGAAAACGAAGCATCGCGGCGCGGCCGGTCTGTCGGGCTCGCGCGCTGCATGCGCTTCCTGCCGATCGTGCCGACGTTGCTGTTTCTGCTGGTGTTTTTCATCGTGCCCGTCGGCGAGATACTGCAAGGCAGTCTCGTCAGCGCCGACGGTCAGATCGGCTTCGCGCAGTTCGAACGCATCGCGCGCACACCGGTTTATGCGAAGGTGCTGTGGATCACCTTCGCCATCTCGTTCCTGACGGCGGCGCTGTCCATCCTGCTCGGCTATCCCGTCGCGTACATGCTGAGCCGGCTGTCGGAGCGCGTGCGCGAACGCTGGCTGCTGTGGATCATGCTGCCGTTCTGGACCAGCTATCTTGTCAAGACGTATGCGTGGATGCTGCTGCTCTCCAAGACGGGCGTGCTCTCGACGATCGTGCTCTCGCTCGGTCTGGTGCACGAGACGAGCGGTACGATACCGTCGCTGACGGGCGTGCTGATCGGCATGGTGCATTCTATGCTGCCGCTCGCCGTCATGACGATGCTGCCCGTGATGCGCGGCATCGACGACCGCCTCGCGCAGGCTGCGGAAACGCTCGGCGCGGGACGCAGCACGAGTTTCTTCACGGTGTTCCTGCCGCTCTCGTCGCCGGGCGTGGCGGCGGCGGGGCTGCTCGTGTTCATCTCGAGCCTCGGTTTCTTTATCGTGCCGACGCTGCTCGGCTCGCCGAAGGAAACGATGATCGCGCAGCTCGTGATCTCGTCCGTCCTCGAACTCTTCGACATGCGCTTCGCCGGCGCGCTGTCCACAGTCCTGCTGCTCTGCTCGATCGTCATCTTCTTCGTCTATGACCGCATAGTCGGCCTCACGTCGTTGACGGGCGAAGTGACGGAGCGGTCGCGCGGCTCGCGCGCGCAGGGATTCAGGCTCGCACTGCTGATGACGGCGGGCCGCGTCTTCGCTCCGTTCATGGTGCGCCGCAACGCGCTCGCAGACACGGCGGCGCGCGCCGCGAGCCCGCTCGGACTCTATACGTGCGTCATCATGGCGCTGCTCGTGGTGCCGGTGCTGTCGGTGATTCCGTATGCGTTCACGTCGAGCGACTACATCGCGTTTCCGCCGAAGTTCTTCAGCATGCGCTGGTTCGGCACCTTCATGGATTCGCCCGTATGGCGTAGCGCGATCATCCGCTCGTTCGAAGTCGGTCTGGGCACGGCGCTGCTGTCGCTGCTGTTCGGCTTCGGCGCGACGCTCGCGATGACGCGCATGCCGCGCCGTGCGAGCAAGCCAGTGTTCGCGCTGCTGGTCGCGCCGTTGATCGTGCCGCGCATCGTCGTCGCAGTGGGTCTGCTGTATCTGTTCGGCCGCCTGGGACTCACGGGCACGAATCTCGGCCTCATCGTCGGGCATACGGTGCTGGCGATTCCTTATGTGGTCGTCACGCTCGCGGCTGGCTTCCAGCGCTTCGACTGGCGTCTGGACGACGCAGCTCGCGTGATGGGCGCCTCTCCGTTGCGGCGCATTACGTCGGTCGTGCTGCCGCTGCTCATGGCAAGCGTCACGGCGGCGTTCCTGTTCGCGTTTCTCGTTTCCTTCGACGATCTGACGATCGCGATCTTCGTGAGCGGCGGCATCAATTC
The DNA here is from genome assembly GCF_900100565.1 of Paraburkholderia steynii. Taxonomy (NCBI): domain Bacteria; kingdom Pseudomonadati; phylum Pseudomonadota; class Betaproteobacteria; order Burkholderiales; family Burkholderiaceae; genus Paraburkholderia; species Paraburkholderia steynii. Next base: position 27,344 of record NZ_FNDI01000044.1, read on the forward strand.
GACGCTGCCGAAGCAGATGTGGGACGACATCCAGCTCGCGATAACGCCGACTCTCGCCGCCGTGTCGACGACGCTGGTCATTCTCATCGCGCTCGTCGTGGCGGTGTCTTCCTGGCTCAAGCGCCGCGCGCGCTGAATCCCGGGTTTTTCAATCGGTACAGATATGCATCGCTATCCGGAATACTTCGCTCACCGCCATGCAGACGACGAACTCGACTGCGTGCCACTGCTCGCGGCGGGATTGCGCCGTGCACCGTCGCGCACCGTCGCGCACTTCGACGATCAGGCGATCACCTGCCATGACATCGCGCGGTACGTCGCGCAGTTGCAGCGGTGGTTCGCACGCGAAGGGCTCGTGCCGGGCGACCGCGTCGCCGTGATGCTCGGCAACAGCGCAGAGCACGTTCATCTGATCTACGCGCTCGTGCTGAGCGGGCTCGTCTGGGTGCCGGTGAACACGAAACTGCGCGCAGCGGGCCTCGAGTATCTGCTGCTGCACGCGGAGCCGAAGCTGCTCATTATCGATGACGAATTCGAGGCCGTGACCGCGACGATCGACTGCGCTGCGACGCGGCGCGTGCGCATCCCCGCGTTCGATGCGCAGGAAGCGCATGCCGCATTCACGAGCCCGAATATCGGCGTGCACGATCCGCTGTGCATCATCTATACGTCGGGCACGACGGGTGCGCCGAAAGGTGTTGTCTTCACGCACCGGATGATGCGCCTCGCGGGCGAAGCCGCGCTGTGCGTCGCCGATGTGCACGAAGGCGACCGGCTGTTTCTGTGGGAGCCGCTGTGTCATATCGGCGGTGCGCAGATGCTGCTGCTTCCGTTTCTCGAAGCCGTGACCTTGCACGCAGTGCCGCGCTTCTCGGCCTCGCAGTTCTGGCCGCAGATCCAGCGCGCCCGCGCGACGCAGCTGCATTACCTAGGCGGAGTGCTCGATATCCTGATGCAACTGCCGCCCCACGCGCAGCCCGAAACGCACACGCTGCGCGTCGCATGGGGCGCGGGCGTGAGCGCCTCTGCGTGGATGGCGGTGCAGGCGCGGCTCAACTTGCGCCTGCGGGAATGCTATGGCATGACCGAATGTTCGAGCTTCGCGACGGCGAATGCGACGGGCAAGCCAGGGTCGATCGGCCGCGCGCTGCCGTGGATCGAGATCGAACTGCTCGACGAGGAAGGCCAGCCCGTGAAGGACGGCGAAGCGGGCGAGATCGTGTTGTCGAGCAAGGTGGAGGGCACGTTTTTGCCGACCTACCTGAAGAATCCCGACGCGACCCAAGCCGCGTTGCGCAACGGCAGACTGCACACGGGCGACCGCGCGCGACGCGATGCCGACGGCGATTTCTACTTCATCGGCCGGCAGACGGACAGCATGCGGGTGCGTGGCGAAAACGTATCGGCGTGGGAGATCGAGCGCATTTTCGCGGAGCATCCGGCCGTTCACGCCAGCGCGGCGATCGGCGTGGCATCGGCGATCGGCGAGCAGGATATTCTGCTCAACGTGCAGTTCAAGGACGCCCCTGTGGACTGGGAAACCATGCACGCGTGGGCGCGCGAGCGGCTCGCCAGTTTTCAGTTGCCGCGCTATTACCGTGCGGTGGAAAGCTTCGAGCTGACGGCGAGCGAGCGCATCAAAAAGCATCTGCTGCCGCGCAGCGTGGACGACGCCTGGGATCGGATGGGCAAGGCTCGGATGTGATATCGCTATTCGATACCGCTTTAGGGTCATGCGATAATTCGCCTACAATCGACAAGATGAACATCTGATGACCGACGCGCCTAAAGTTCCGCGCAAGCGTAAGAGCCCAGCGACGAAGCCGCAGGCCGAGGCGGCGGATCCGACTGCCTCTTCGCTGTACGTGCAGTCCGTCGAAAAGGCGATGAAAGTGCTCACCGCCTTCGACGGCAGCAAGCGTCAGTTGTCGCTGTCCGAGATCTCGTCGCTCACGGGTTTCGACCTGAGCGCGACGCAGCGCTTCACGTTCACGCTGGCGGCGCTCGGCTATCTTTTCAAGGATGCCGACAGCCGCAAGTACGAACTGTCGCCCAGGCTGCTGGACTTCACCTACCATTACCTGACGTCCAACGAACTCGTGAGTCGTGCGACGCCTTATCTTCAGCAACTCGGCTCGGAGACGGAGGAGGCCACCAATCTCACTGTGCTCGACGACACGGACATCGTGTTCGTGCTGCGAATCGTGAGCCGCAACGTGTTCAACGCCCACGTGATTACTGGGTCGCGTCTGCCCGCATACTGCACTGCACCGGGGCTCGCAATCCTGGCGACGCTACCGGACGGAGAAATCGACGACATCCTGTCGCGCACGAATCTCGTGCCGTATACGTCGTCGACCGTGTATCAGCCGCGCAAGATTAAAGACCGCATCGCGCAGATCCGAAAGCAGGGGTACGCGCATACGGAAGACGAGTACTTCGTCAGCGATATTTCGACGGCGGCGGCTATCACCAATGCGCACGGGCGAGGGATCGGCGCGGTGAATATCGCCGTAGCAAGATCACGATGGCACGCCGACCGCGACGAGCGGCGCTTCGCCGATCTGGTCATTTCCACGGCGTCGGCAATTTCAACGCGGCGTCGCGTCGAATAGCGCTAGTCAGGGGTAAAGCAACGGATTAACGACGAGTCCCTTATTGAATCTCGGTATCCAACTATGCGTCTGGCAGTCGTGCTCCCACTGTTTCAATTTGTGCGTTGAATGTCGCGCGCAGTCTCGCCGGCGATGAAAGCGCCTGGCGCGCCCCGATGTCGGCGATCCGGGACGTGACCGTGCGGCTGGCGCGAGAGGGACCAATCTTGATCACGCAGGTTTGACAATCTGCCGCTCCACCATCGAACGCCACGGAGGACGCTTATGGGCGGCGTTGCGTTCCCCCGCGGGTAGATGCGGTGCAGTGACGAACTGCATAGCTAAGACATACCCTTATCATCAAGCTGTCGCTGCCGCCCATACCACGACAGATGTCCGCAGCGAATCGGAACCGGCCACCTGATGTCTCGATGGCTTGAGAGGCTGGTTAGGGTCGGGTGCTGTCCTCCGGCAGCCGGACGGCTGTCGTTCGACGTAACAGCTGGTGCAACGACCGCAGAGCGACCAACAGCTGCCCTTCGCTGGCGACCGACCCAATGACTGCAATGGCCGACGTCTTGTCATTGAGCGGCGATACTGAGCGGCTGCTCGACGTCCCATACCGACCGTTGCCAATTTGACGACAAGCGACGGTACCTGCCCAGTGATGCGCGTCGGCTGGCTGCGCAAAGTTCACCGGGGACCGCTACAGGATGCGCAGGCAGGTGCAAACAGGTACTACCGGCAAACGCAGACCCAGCGTCGCCATGCAGTCAGCACTGTCCGTGTGGGCAACGCCGCATTTACGTGGCAGTCAATGCACCGCCAAGCTTCGACCCGCGGCAGGCAGATTCACCGCAATGACACGCGTACTGGTCACGGATGTCGTCGGTCATCTCGCCGTCGATCGCGAGACCGTAGTCGATGAAAAGCTCTTCGCCAGGCTTGATGCCGGTGAGGGCGTGGATGAAGATGCGATCGCCCGTCTCGGTTAGCCGAACTTCAACAGGTACTGAAAGCGAGACTCGCCTCGGCTTGGGGGGGGATGATACGCATTTGCGCACGCATCCTTACGCCTACCCCGTTGCAGGCAACAGAGCAGGCGGCGCAAGCGCTCATGAATTCGCCGGCACAATCCGCCTACGCTGAGGCACAGTCCGGGCCCGCAGCCATCGCGCCAGGCGATGCGATCGCGCGACAGGCGACACCCGCCTCAATGATCGAACCAGCGATATTGAAGCGCAAACGCGACGGACTTGTAGTCGCCGCCTGCGCGCGTGACGAACCCGCTGGAAAGCGCCAGCTTCGCGGACCAACCGCGTGCAAAGGGCGCGGAGAACGTCAGGCCGTAACGCATGTTGGCCTGCCTGTCTTCATTGGGCACCCCGTTCATGCTCGAGCGGCCGCCCGCAGCGTAGCCGATGTCGGCGGCGATCCATAACCCCGGACGGAAGCTGTACCCGGCGTGCAGCTGCAGCAGCATGAGAGGATCCTGGCCTCGCGTGTTGCCGTTGAAGAAATCGTAGTTGCGGGTGAAGAACCATGCACCAGCCGACGCGTCGAAGAACCAGTTTCCATAAGGCTGCGAGATGCCGATCTCCGGCTTGAATCCCCAGCGGTTGGTGCCTATGTTGACCGGCCGGGAAGGGAGATACTGGCCGGTCGGAGCCGACATCGTCAGGCTGATGCCTGCCGAGGATGTTTGCTCGCGCCGGGCGAATTCCTCGGGCGTAAGCGCCGGACTGCCGATGAAGTTCCACGCGAAGCGCAGCTTCAGATCGCCAATTCCGGCGCGATGCACTTCGGTTGGCGCACCAATGACGACGCCGCTGAGATTTCCGCTGCTGAAGGGCATCGCAAACGCGAGCGATGCCGTGTGGCCAGCCAACGCGAACGTGCGCGAGTAGGCGAGTGACACGATGCTGATCTTCGCCCGCACGCCGGTAATGGGCAGGGACGGATCCGTCAGCACATCGCCATACAGATACACATAGCTGGCGACAAGAAAGTTCGTGCCGATTGGGGCGGGCGAATAGCTGCGCGGCTCCAACTCCTGCGCTTGCGCCGTGATCGCCAGAAGCAGGAGCGCGACGGCGCCGGCGTGCCGAAGCGTCCAGTGGATGAATGGACACCTCATGGTCAAGTCTACCTGGCTGGCCGCCAGCAGCGACGACGCACGGCGCGATCGGAGTGGGAACCATGAGCATGATTGACCCAGCGTATCATTGAACTCAATCACGAGGTATAGGACCTTGGTCCAATTGTTCGCACTGGCTGCCAGTCATGGGGCGAACGCGCCCGTCGGAGGTGAGAAATGATCGAATCAAGAAACGGACTTTGGAGGCGGACGGGCGCAATGCTGGCCGCAGCCGGACTCTTGGCGCTATCGGGCGCTGCGCTGGCCACCAACCAGTCGCAACAGCGCCAGCAAGGCAGGAACGCAAACCAGGCTGCTAAACAGGAAGCACGCGCGGGCAAGGTCGACTGCCGCGCTGCAAACCAGAAGAGCAACTCCCAGTGCCGGCAAGACAAGCGCGACACGAAGCAGGAAGGCCGCCAGCAAAAGCGGGACATCAAGTACTAGCGCGGGTTGCGTGAGTATCCAGCAACAGGGTGGTCGGAGGACCATGCGGAACGTGCCGACGGGCGTCTCGCACGCCCCGGCAGCGCCGCGCCGGATGACCGGCGCACTTCATCGAATGCCGGTCGCCGACGAGTTACCCGCCCCGCCAATAGACCGTGTGACCGTTCTACCCTTGAAAGCCGCCGCTGAGCCTGCGCTGGGTCGAAGGTCAGTTCAGGATCGGTTTCTGCCGACCGCGTCGTACAGCAATCGGCCGTGTGAAAACCCAAAAGTACTCGGTTTTCGGGTGGCGCTTTACCTTCTCAATGCACTGCTAGTCCAATACGGGGCGATCTGAAGGGTCGCCTTTCTCGAGCTTCGCGCTTGGACTGAGTTTTCGCGGGCCTCGGTCGGCTGCTGCCATTGACGGCTGGCCTCGAACTCTGGTAATCGCAGCCGCGGTGGCGGGACTGATCGCCGACCGCCACCGCTATTCAACACGCCGCTTCCGTGAAGTCCGGGCAGCATCACAATCTCCGTTCTTTCCGTCTCACGAAAAGTGGCCCACCCTCACGAATTCCGTTTCCCTTCATCAGTCCCTCCGCGGCTGCGGGTTCGTCAGTCCCGGACGGCTGCAGTGAATGCGAATCAAAGCCCCTGCGCTCACAGTTCCTGCGTAGCAATCAGCACCACTCGGGACCGTTGCTATCGGCCCGCCACAGGCCCGTGCGCGCGCAGTGCCGACTCGGTGTGTGGATGGCACAGGCGCCGCGCATCGCCTGTTCCGCTTGCCTCCCAATCCATGCCGGCGTATCACTAATCGTGTGCAATCCAAGGAGTGTCCGATGAGTACGACCGGAACTGTGGAACCCTTCGCCAAGCTTCGGAAAATCTGAAGGAAACGATCGGCTCGCCCACAGGCGACATCGCAACGCAGTCGGAGGCCAAGACAGGCGAGTCGCGCGGCAAGGCGTAGCAGTCATGCGCGGATGCGACGGATCTCGCGCGCGATGCGCTGTCATCGAACGGGCTCGCGGTGCTGACGGGCGCGGCTGCAATGGCTTCGTACTCGGAGTGACGGTGCGGCGGCTCGCGCGGAGGTGAACGGCGCGCGCCGCGTTCGTCGCGTGCGATGAGGGCGGCGCGAGTGCAATGAACGGGCGGAGCCCGATGTGAACAAAACCGACGATACACGCAAGCGCGCGTTGCGCTTTGTTGCGGCGCATCCCGCGCGATTCATATTTCAGGTCTGCACGGCGTTCCGCAAAAACCAGGGGCTGCTGCTTGCGGGCGCGATCGCCTATTACGCGTTGCTGTCAATCGTGCCGCTGCTCATTCTCGTTGTGATCGCGTTCAGACATTTCATCGGCGAGCAGTTGCTGCTCGACACGCTGGGGCGTCTGCTCAAATGGCTGATACCGGGGCAGTCAAAAGCGCTCGTGCTCGAGCTCGCGACCTTTCTCGAGCATCGCTCCGTGGTCGGCTGGTACCTCGTCATCACGATGATCTTTTTCAGTTCGCTTGCGTTCACGGTTCTGGAGAATGCCCTGTCGATCATTTTCGTGCATCGCGTTGCGGTCCGGCGAAGGCACTTCCTGCTGTCGGCAATCCTGCCTTATCTCTTCAGTCTGTCATTAGGTATCGGCGTGCTGCTCGTGACGCTCGTCTCCAGCAGCCTGCGGGCCGTCGCGACCGGCAGCATCGATCTGTTCGGCCATGGGGTGTTCCTGACTGGCGTGACCCGCATCGTACTGTATCTGTGCGGCCTGGCGGGCGAGATATTCGTGCTGACGGCAATCTATTTCGTGATCCCGGCGGGGCGCACGACACTGCGGCATGCGGTCGTCGGCGCGATCGCGGCCACCGTTCTGTGGGAAATCACACGGCGCGTGCTGGTTTGGTACTTCGCGACGCTTTCGCAGGTGAACGTCGTCTATGGGTCGCTGACGACGGCGATCGTTGTGCTGTTTGGCCTCGAAGCGCTCGCCACGCTGATGTTGTTCGGCGCGCAACTGATCGCAGAATACGAGCGCCTCAATATGCGCGGCGACTCTGCAGCCGAACCGATGGTAACGGGCTGACCAGCGGCGGCGCGGTGAGCATGCTCGTTGTGGCTTCAATCAGTCGGCGCGATGGCGGGGGTAGTTTCAGGGTGCCGACGAATTCCACCGGTATTCACAGTCGTACCGGGCACACTATAAAGTGTCAGGGTCATCCGTCGGGTTGTTCGTTTCCCCCGGTGTAGCTGTTCATGCGGCTCAAAGTGCCGGGCAGCGATGTCAAAGGCCTGGTAGCAAAGCGGCTTTTTCCAAGACCGGACAGCGGACATGGTTGTGCAGAATACCCCGTCGTGTCTTGTGGCACAGAGATACATGAATAGTGGCGCCGCCACCCGACTCCAACCGGGGCTCATTAAGGTACGATGCGCACTTCACAATCTCCGCGCGGTCGAAGTGTGCATATCCATGGTCACAAGTCGAGCTATTCGTTATCGAATGCGATCGACACAAGTAGCAGCAGAACGGACGACCAGATGAACAGATCGCCGAACAGATTGGACGTGCCTATTCCAGCGCCTGCCATTGCGCTCGACAGCCAGAAAGTGAGCGCGCTCATCATGAGCACAGCATGATGAGGGTTGCGTTGCGTCGCTTTGCATCTACTGCTGCTTTCTTCGTGTCGCTATACATCATCGAGTAAGCAAAAAATAGTCATCGATTTCCGCATTGCACGTGAATGTGAATGTTTCCGCATCCGCGCGGGGCGTGTCCGTGCGCGAACGCATACAGCGTTGTATCGAAAGTAACTTTCATGATGTTCCCCGTGGGCCGGTATTCAGTAAGGCAAGATTCGGCCATGGGCCGTCGTTCGTCTGTACCCGCACTCAGGCATTCGGACGACTGCTTCGCTCAGTAAACGACCGTTCGGCAGGCCTAATATTCGGAGCGGGACATGGCTGGGTGCGGCTGACGCAATGTGTCCTATGATTGGTCGGGGCAGCAACGTTTGAACCTGCGATCTCCGCGTCCCGAATGCGGCGCTTTTTTGCCTGCGCGCCCCCTGAAGACGGAGTCAATCATGCTAAACAATGTACTGGCCGCCGCTCCGGCGATGGTCCTGTGCCTGCTGCTGCAAGGCGTGGTGGTAGCCATCTGCCTGCGTCGGTACGCGCGCTTCCGGCGCAATGTCAAGAATCAGGACCTGCTATGGGTGGACGTCCTGCTATTGATAACCGTGATGTTGCTGACCTTGCTCTGCAATTTCGCCCAAATGGCAATCTGGGCTGCGCTGTTCATGTTCCTGGGCGAGTTTTCTGATTTCGCCACGGCTCTGTATCACTCCGCGGTCAACTTCATCACGCTGGGCTACGGCGACATTGTCATGTCCAAGCAGTGGCGCATGCTAGGCCCAATCGAAGCTGCAAACGGCATCCTCATGTTCGGAGTCTCAACCTCGGTGATGACGGCTGCGGTCATGGATGTGATTAAGTACCATCAAGCCCGGCTGCAGCAGGAGTAGCCGCGAAAGCACTGCACATGAGGCACTGAAGGAATGCAAATCGACAGCATCGGGCGGGGGCGGCTGCTCGAGTGACCTTTGTACCTTGCACGTGGTCGTTGAGAGCCCGGCGAGGTGAAGGGCTGAAGTGGGTCCAGCGACGACGGATGTCGTGAGGCGCTACGTGTTTGCCGGCTCGGACGTTGCGTCAACCGAATGCACGATTCCTGCCCCTGGTCACTCGATCCGAGCCGTGCTGACGTGATGACAATGCCACCACTGCGGCTATCGTTGATCGACGTCAATCGTCCCGGACATTTGGTGTTTGAATATGAAAACCCAATGCCTTGAAAGATGCCGCGTCTCGTGAAAGCCCCCTGCTATTGGCGGTCGGCGGTCCTCACAGCTGGCGGCGTCAGCGACTCGACCTACAATGAATGATGCGTTGGTAGCGTAGTGCCTTTCGGAGGACACACGATCATGCGCGACCATTCCTTTGCGCACCACATTCTCCGCCTGCATCTCCCCGTTCTCGATTGGGTTCACGGCTATCAGAAATCGTGGGTCAAACCTGACGTGATCGCTGGTGTCACGGCGGCGGCTGTCGTGTTGCCGAAGGCGATGGCCTACGCGACGGTTGCGGGACTGCCGGTCCAGGTCGGTCTATACACAGCTTTTGTGCCGATGGTGATCTACGCGCTCTTCGGTACGTCGAAGCCGCTCAGCGTCAGCACGAGCGCAACGCTGGCCATCCTGACAGCGGCCGCGCTCGGCCAGGTCGTCCCCGGCGGCGGTGCGGCTCAACTCGCGATGGCGACGGCCACGCTCACGTTGCTGGTTGGGTCGATCCTTGTTCTCGCTGCGCTGCTCAGGCTGGGTTTCGTCGCCAACTTCATTTCCGAGCCGGTGCTGACGGGCTTCAAGGGCGGCATAGCAATCGTCATCGTGCTCGATCAGTTGCCCAAGCTGATTGGCCTTCACGTCGTGAAGGGCTCGTTCTTTCATAACGTGTCTGCGCTCGTCGCCGGGTTGCCTCACGCATCGGTGGCAACGGTCGTCGTTGGTGTCGCGACGATTGCGATCCTGGTCGCACTCGAACATTTCTATCCGAAGTCACCGGCCCCACTCATTGCAGTGGCGTGCGGGATTGCCGGCACCGCTCTTCTTGGACTTCAGAGGTACGGCGTCGGGGTCGTCGGACACATTCCGACGGGGCTGCCATCGCTCGTCATGCCGGACCTTTTGCTCATCGAAGCGCTCTGGCCTCCAGCTGTGGGCATCGCGCTGATGAGCTTTACTGAAACCATTGCTTCAGGGCGGGCGTTCGTCCAGAGCGGAGAGCCTGTGCCGTTGCCGAATCGCGAACTGGTGGCGACAGGTCTCGGCAATGCAGCAGGCGCCCTGCTGGGTTCGATGCCGGCGGGCGGCGGGACCAGCCAGACGGCGGTCAATCGACTCGTGGGCGCACGTTCGCAACTGGCGGAACTCGTGACAGCTGCCGTTACCCTCGGGACGATGCTGCTGCTCGCGCCACTAATCGGTCTGATGCCGCATGCGACGCTCGCCGCCGTGGTGATCGTCTATTCGGTCGGCCTGCTCAAGCCGGCGGATTTCCGCTCAATCCTTGCCGTCAGACGCACTGAGTTTGTATGGGCGCTCGTGGCGCTGGCGGGCGTCGTGTTGCTTGGAACGTTGAAAGGCATTCTGATCGCCATTCTCGTGTCACTCGTAGCACTTGCCTATCAGGTGTCCGATCCGCCCGTCCATGTGCTGCGCCGCAAGCGCGGCACGAACGTGTTCCGCCCGGTGTCCGCGCAGCACCCGGACGACGAAGCCTTCCCCGGACTGTTGCTTTTGCGGCCCGAGGGGCGGATCTTTTTCGTTAATGCTTCAAATATCGCTCACAAGATCGGGCCGCTCGTCCAAGACGCGCGTCCTCAGGTGGTCGCGCTGGATATGCGCGCGGTATTTGATCTGGAATACACGGCGCTAAAGATGTTGACGGAGGCGGAAAAGCGATGCCGCGAACGCGGGATCGCCGTATGGCTCGTCGGCCTGAGCCCGGAGGTATTTGCCGTCGTGAAGAAAGCGCCGCTCGGCAAGACGCTTGGGCACGAGCGCATGTTTCTCAACCTTGAGCAGGCGCTTGCTGCCTGGCACGGTATGCAGAAAAAGCAGGACGGGCTGCGGGGAATCGTGCAGTGAACCATCGGAAGTCGTGCAATGAATCTACGGCCGTTTGCGGCATTCATGACATCGACGGACATCGCAGTTTGACAGCTAGCCGCATGTTGCAGGTGCAACGTACAGGTCGTGCCAGAAGGGCGCCCTAATGACACGGACAGATCAGGGGAAGAGCAAGCCAGGTAGAGGATGTCATGGACAAGGCTGGTTCACACAACGTCGCACGCGATACACACCAAAACGCCATTCCATACCGCACAGCCGATGAAAGGGCGGCTGAAGGGCGTGCAATCCGAAACAGGGTATCGCGTTCATCTCAGGCTGGGTGGGAGCTGCCGAAGGAGCGCCGTGACCTCGTCGAACTTCTGGTCGAATCCAACGAAGGGCGCCTCCCGGTCCTGGCCCCGATCCGCTTCGGGCGCATGTCGGCCTCGCCATTTGCATTCTATCGCGGAGCGGCCGCGCTGATGGCCGCCGATCTGGCTACCACGCCGACCAGCGGGATCCGGGTGCAGGCGTGCGGCGACGCGCACCTGATGAACTTCGGAGGCTTTGCAACACCGGAACGCAACATAATCTTCGACATCAACGACCTGGACGAGACGTTGCCGGCCCCGTTCGAGTGGGATCTCAAGCGGCTGGCAGCGAGTGTGGTGATTGCAGCGCAACATCTGGAACTGCCCGCCAGCGACACCGCACGCGTGGCCACGGATCTCGTCCGTGAATATCGCGAGCGCATGCATGACTATGCAGAAATGCGAGCGCTCGATGTCTGGTACGACAAGATTGACCTGCAGAAGTACGAGGACCGGTCGGCCGATCCGGCCGTCATCGCAGCGGTGCGCAGGCGGATCGCGGAGCGGATCGAAGTGGAACGGCGCAAGCAGGTGCCCGACCATCTGTATCCGAAACTTGTTTCCCAGGAAGGAGCACAACCCAGGATCAAAGACTTGCCACCACTGATCTTCCATCCGACAGAGGAAATCGCACCCGGCCTCGAGTCGGGATACGCCGAAGCCATCGCTTCGTATCGCGAGAGCCTCGCTGAACATGTCCGCATCCTGTTCGACAGGTTCCATCTCGTCGATCTGGCATTGAAGGTGGTTGGCGTGGGCAGTGTTGGTACGATGTGCGCCGTGGGCCTGTTCATGGCCTCTGACAACGACCCGCTGTTCCTGCAGGTGAAGGAGGCACGGGCATCCGTGCTCGAACCCTATGCAGGCAAAAGCCTGCATCCCAATCATGGCCAGCGCGTGATTGCGGGTCAGCGCCTCATGCAGACCGCGAGCGACGTGTTTCTCGGATGGACCCGCGGAAAGAATGGCCGCGATTTCTATCTTCGTCAGTTGCGCGACATGAAGATGTCCGTCGTCCTCGAGGACTGGGACACCGGGATGCTGCGGCAGTACGCGCGGATGTGCGCGCACGCCCTCGCACGCGCACATGCTCGGTCGGGCGACGCGGCAATGATGGCGGGATACATGGGCTCAGGACAAACTTTCGACGATGCGATCACGGAGTTCGCGACTGAGTATAGTTCCCAAAACCGACGTGACTATCGTGAGTTCATCCGCGCTATTCGTGAAGGCCGGATTCTGGCCAGAACGGACGAATAGCCGGGAAGCTGCCAGCCGCCCCGGAACTGGTGAGCGAGATGGTGCTTCGACAATGATGAGCGGGAGCGGTCCAGCGCGCAGCGGCCCGGCGTTGCAAAATCCGTTGCTTCGTGCTTCTGCGCCGCGTACCTTGATTCGGGTAGAAGTCGAGAAAGCGAATGCTGGTCCGCTCGTCGGCCCAGGCCATCAGCCCTGGGAGGCATCCTCCATGGGCGCTGTGTTGCTAGCCGCGATTTTCCTCACGTCGGCAGGATTTCTTGTCAGCGCGGCGGTAGCGCCGACTGCGCCGGCGGCGATTGTGCCAGCCTCCACTCACGGCTCCAGTGAAGGCAGGACCACGGCCCCGCAGCTAAGCCCCGGTTTCTCCGAGGAAGCGCCACTCCCTCAGCAGGCTCCAGAGCCACCGCCAACAATACGGCAAAGGAAGAATGCACAAGCGCGGATGCGGCACGACTGGAGCGCAAGCTCAAGCACAAGCAAGGGAAATCGACTCATCGAGTCCTCAATAGCGGCCACGTCGCATTGCGCGTGGTGCAGCGCAGATTGGCGGACCTTCTCTCGGACCTGATACCTAACGCTGCCACTCCGTACGAGGTCATTGTGCAACTAACCGTCTGGCGCAGGAGCACGCAAGCCAGCTCCGCCAAAAGACCTGCCGACAGGAAAGGGGCCCTTCGGCGCGAAGCGGTGCCTCGTCAGCCAACTCGCGGGTTGCCGGACCGACGCACCTGCGGTAGGGTGGCGTCCGTCCCGCTGCATCGGGGATGTTATTGCTCAAAGGGAGACCGAAAGATGAACAAACACGAACTGATTGATGCTGTTGCATCGACCACGGGCGAAAGCAAGGCCAGCACGGGCGAGGCCATTGATGCCATTCTCGAGGCCGTGACGGCCGCCGTCACGCGCGGCGAAACAGTCCAGCTGATCGGATTCGGCTCGTTTTCGACGGGTGCTCGCGCCGAACGTACCGGTCGCAATCCGTCGACGGGCGAGACCATCACGATTCCGGCCGCGAAAACCGTCAAGTTCACTGCAGGCAAGGCGTTCAAGGACGTCGTGAATGCCGCATGAATGGGCCGGTGTGCATAACATCCAATCGACAGCGTTACCTGATCAGATCGCTTGTTGACGCAACAACCTGATAAGGAATAACCCCATCGTTGTTTTTGTATGTTCGGATTGATAGACAGTACGTTGTAATGTAACGTTCAAGATTCCAAAAGTTATAGCGGTGATCCCTGACTTTTGGTGCGTGTTGAGGCCCACCGTCCCGACAGGACGTTGGGCTTTTTTCGAGCCCGACGTGTAGAAGAGATGGCAGATTGCGCTGCCGAGCGTTGCGCGCGTTACCCATAGGTGAACGCGATACGTTCGACTTTTCCGTACTCCAGCGACGGTTCTCACCCGTCACAGCCCTTCAGTTTGAAGCCAGATAGCCTTGCGTTTCCGACGGGAGCGCCGTCGCGGCCTGTGCTACCTCGACGACAGGGGTGAAATCCAGAGTCTGAAATGCAGCAGTGTCAGCGCCCGCAATCGGACGTTTGCGCATGGCCCGGCTCAGGATGTGGGTGGCGTGTCGATAAAAGAGTTCGAGCTGCCCTGCATCCGATGCATGAGGTGGCAGGTCGAAGGTCTCCTCGAGCACCCGGCGTGGGATATGAAAGCGTTGAAGTCCGCGAATCACGCGAACCTGGAACACGACCCCATCGCTGTTGTGAGGGATCGCTGCCCAAACCAGCGCGCTGCCCATGAGATGCCCCCTGTTTGCCTGCAAACCTGATTCAAGGCTCGGTGTCCTATGGTGGCACTCAAAAAATACATTTCAAAAATACGACCATTGGGTTTCGACATTTTCGCCACAGGAGGTTTGTGGGCTTTGACTGTCCCGACGGCGCTATCTGCAAGGCGATGCGACCGAAGTCGTGAGGTCAGAACCGGGCCTTGCCGGGACGGCTGACTACCTGCTCCGCCTCACGAATCGGCGAGGCGCATCCAGGCGATCTAACCGTTTCGCATCAGCGAAGGTCTCCGATGGCGGGAGAGATGGTTCGGTATGCTGATCGTGGTCGTCCGGATTGCCGGACATGTGGTGAAGCCGTCAGGGACGCGCGAAATCGTCCGACGTCAGTTCGAGGCGCGTGGCCGGATGGGCGAGCAGCCTGCGCTCGGCAATCGCGCGGACGCGCCCGTACCCATCGCGGAAGGTCTTCAGGATGCGGGCGTCGCTGGCCCGGGGTTCGAGCCAGAAATACGCTTCCAGTGTCGCGATCGTGATCACGCATTCAACCGGGCCGTTCGGGCGCACGAGACCAAACGCCACGCCGCGGCGGTCAGAAAGCACCTGGGGTTCGAGTTCAACAGTTTCCATGGGCGGTCAGGCGGTCAACGCTTCGGGGCGCGTCACACAGATTCTTGCATAGGCGATGCGGTTTGAGTAACGGGCCGTACCGGGTGCCCTGTATAACGGACACGTGGGGTCGAACGTTGACCGGTCCCCGACCTGAATCCGGGCAGGGCAGGCGTCACCAGTTGATGCGATGTTTCTCGTCGGTCTCGTGGTGGCGGCGATCGTCGTCGACGTGCAGATACAGGCTGGTCGTGGTCAGTGATGCGTGACCGAGGTTGTCGCGCACGAGTCGCAGGTCGACCTGGTTGTCGGCCATGTGCGAACCGGCGCTGTGCCGCAGCCAGTGGGCCGAGGCCTGTTCGAGCAGGTCCGCGCGGGCCGCAAAGGCCTCGCCACGTTCACGCAGCCGCCCGGCGGCGCCGGCAAACACGTCCTTGACGATCGTATGTAGGGCGGCCCGGGTCAGCGGTCGGTGTGACGGACCTTCAATCTTCGTCCGGTCTGCCTCCGTCGTGCTTCCCGCCGTGCTTCCGATCGGGAGGACGAGCGGCGTCGTCTCGTTCGGTGAGGGCAGGGCCGTCATCCCAAGGAACTGGCGATAGCGCGACAGTTCCGTCATCAGTTCGCGCGTGGCCGGCACGAGGCGCTCCCTGTCGCCCTTGCCATGCACGGTGAGCCACCAGCGCATCGTCCCGTCGGCGTCGCGCCGCACGAAGAACTGGCCCATCGTGTTGCCGCCGGCCTCGGCAATGCGCAGCCCGCCCAGGTACAGCAGCGTGAAGAGCCACCGCACGCGGTGATAGTGCGCGCGTTCCCGGCCGGTCTCCTGGGGCATCGACGCAATGAAATCCTTGACCTCCTGCCACAGGCCGGGCTCGAGATAGCGGGTGATGCGTGGGGTTGCTTTCCGGGTGCGCTGGCGCGAGAGCGCGAGCGGGTTGCCGGCGAGATAGCCGGCCTGCACCAGCCACGAAAACAGCACATTCAGGATCACCATCGCCTGGCGGATGCTGGCGGGCGACAGCGGGCCGTGAAAGGGCCGCCAGCGGGCGTCGCCCCGCGGATGCTTGCGGCCGCCGCCCTCTCCGGCGTTGGCGATCCAGGTGGCGGCCGGCTGCGGATCGGCGAGGAAGCGCTGGTAGCGCAGGCAGTCCTCGTGGGTGAGCGACGAGAGCGGCTTGCCCAGCTGCACGAGCGACCAGAGCAGCAGGCGCTCGGCTTCCTTGCGGTAGCTGTCGAAGGTGGTCTGTTTGTCGGCAAAGCGCGCGAGCCACGCGCGGATCGCCTCGAGATCGTTCGCCGCGGCGAGCTGCGCGTGGCCGGCCGTGGCGCGGTTGGTCCCCGCGTGACCGTCGAGTGCGGCCGGGATCACGAGCCGCTCGAGTGGGGCGGGGTGCAGCACGACCAGGTTGTGCGAGGGCGGCATGAAAGGTTGAGCTTTTTCGGGAAAGGTGAGCGTTTGCGGGAGCCGGTCGGATATTGATATGTCCCTTTATAAATTGTGCAACAGGCTGCTGCACGATTATCTTTCTATTTTCGACATTATGGGGTTAATGTCAAATTACTGGTCTATCACAATTGGATATGGTGCGTTTTACGTTGTATTATCAACGCATCCAAACGTGTTCCCTCTCCATGTCTGACGATCTGTCCGCTGTTTCGTCCAACGTCCCATCCGATGAGGCGCGTCTCGCGGCCGAGATCGAGCGCCTGAAAGCCGCGTTCCCGAAAACGCGCGAGCTGTACCGCGAGGTCTGCGCGCTGCTGTTCTTCCGCTTCGGGCAGACGCCGACCGCCAACCGCCTGTATCAGCTGGTGAAGCGCGGCAGCATGGGCACGCCCGCGACGGTGCTCGGCGAGTTCTGGACGGAACTGCGCGAGAAAAGCCGCGTGCGCATCGAGCACCCGGACCTGCCGGCCGATCTCGGTGCCGCGGCGGGGGAGCTGGTCGCGACGCTGTGGGCGCGGGCGACCGCCTCGGCGCAGGCGGAGCTCGACGCGCTGCGGGCGGAAGTGGAGGGCGAGCGCACCGAAGCGGAGCAGCGCGTCGCGGCCGCGCGGGGCGAACTGGAACGGACGGAAACGGCACTCGAGCAGCGCACCGCGGCGCTGCTTGGCGCCCAGGTCGAGATCCGGGAGCTGGAAAAGGGGCAGGCGGAGGGCCACGCCGCGCGCCAGGCGATGGAGGCAGAGATCACGCGCCTGAAAAGCGAGCTGGCCGCGCGCGACCGCGAACTGAACAAGGTGCGCGAAGGCTTCTCGCGCGATCTGGACAAGCTGCGCGAGAGCGCGGAGCGGGCCGAGGAGCGCCTGCGTGCGTCGGAAAAGCGCGCACTGCTCGAGATTGACCGCGAGCGTGGCGCCGTCGCGAAGCTGCAGAGGGAGCTCGACGAGGCCACGAAGCGGGCCGACCGGCGCGAGGCCGAGCAGCGCCGGGCGGTCGAGGCGCTGCAGGCTCAACTCGGTGACGCACGTCATCAGGCGGGCGTACTGCAGGGGCGGCTCGATGCCGTGCAGGCGACGAACGCAACGCTGCAGCAACAGCTGGCGGCACGGCGCGAGGCCGATGCCCGTGAGGCGCGACCCGTTAGCGCAAAGCCCCCCGCTGGTCGTCCAGCAGTGGCCCGTCCGGCACGAACGCCCGGGCCGGCACGCAAGGTCCCGGTAGCCTCCGTGCCATCCAGCAAGACGGCGGCACGCCGGAAGAAGCGGGGGTAGACGCGATGGAACAAGGACCTCGCGTGCGGAAAGAGAACGCCAGGCGAATCGGGCGCAAGGTGCCAGCCTGCCCGCCAATCGGTGCGCTGATGCGCTACGGCGAGCGGATCGTCCGCGTGATCGCCGAAGCGAGCGGCCAGGCGTGATCATCGAGTCGGTCAATGAGGACGGCCGCGCCTTTCGCAGCACGGTGAAATGGATTAGCCTGAGCGCTCTTCACGATCAACTCTTCTGAGCGCGATGACGACGCAGCCGACCGCACAGCAGCTCGATATCTTCGCCGACAGCCGCGACGTGGTGTTGCGCAACGGCGTCCTAGATCAGTTGCAGCGCCGCGATGGAGCGGCCGCGCGAGCGGCCCTGGAAGAACTGGCCGCCGAATATCCGGGCGACGGCGCGCTGTCCGCGATGACCGTGCTGGTCCGTGAACTCGAAGGTGGTTCCACAACGCCCTTCGCTGATCACGCGGCGCTGGCCATCGCCCGCCGTCACCACGAGAACGAGGTAGTGCCCGCCGTGGGGCGGGTGCTGCCCGCGCAGGACGTACGACGGTGGCTCGCGCCGTGCTGGTGCTCGCTCGCGCAGCGGGCCTCAGCCCTGGCGTTTCGCGGGGCCGAGGCCGGGAATCGTGCCGAAAATCACGCTGCGCCGCTGTGGGCTTCGGGCGGGCGAATGGTCGGCTGCGGGAGCAGCGGTCGAAGCCATTGAGTCGTGGTGGCGGATCCCGGCACCGCTCGCATGGATGACCGAGGTGCGCTACCAGGTCGCCGGACTGGATGCCGCGTGGCCGCTGCTCGCGGAACTGGCGTGGCTGGCGCCCGCACGGTTCGCGGCGTTACTGTCCGCGCTGGGCGACGCTTCCCTTGACGCGCTGCGCCGGCGCTTCGATGCGGGGTTTCCCGGCACGGGCGAGGTAGACGATTACGCGTGGTTCCCGGCGTGGCTGCTGGTGGTCAAACCGGCGCTCGCGGGCCGGTTCGGTGAGGCGCGTGTGCAGCGTGACCGGGCGGCGTCGCGTGCGACCGCCCTGCTCGGAGAGATCCTGCGGCGGGAGCACGAAGGCGACCAGCACGAACTGGTCAGTCTGCGTCAGGAATTCAGCCGGTTGCATGCGGGTCTGTTCGAGGCGTACATGGCAACACGAAAAGTGCAGCACCGGTGAGGATGACGACCATCGGCTGTGATCATCGCTGACGTCGTCACATGGAGAAGTCGGGCGCAGGCACGGAGGCGACATGTCATTGAAGGCGCAGTGGTACCGGGACAAGCTCGCGAAAAAAAGTCGTCAGGGCTTCCGCGGCTACCCGGTCGCAACGGTGGCCTTTTATGGGCCCGACGACACGCGGGCGACAAAGGTGTCGGTGGGCATTGTCACGCACGAAGGCGCAGATGCTCACCCGGTTGAGCGGTGGTTCTGTGAAACGTCCGATGCGAGAACCGATCCGGAAGTCAACGAAGCAGTCGTCCGGTTCATCGAACAGCATGGGGCGCGTTCGGTCGCCGCCATCTATCGCATCATCGGGTGTCCGCATGAGGAAGGCACCGACTATCCGGAAGGCGAAACCTGTCCGCTGTGCCCCTTCCGGGCCCATCGCGACCGGTGGACCGGTGAGATCATCAGTTGAATCCGGGGTGCGTGCCCAACTGATGCAAGAACACCTGGCAGGCTCAAATGCCCGCGAGTCGTCCGTTCCCGCACCCCACGGCTAATCCGGCGGCGACAACCAGAGAGGCGGCTAACGGAACACGGTGGCCGACGCGCAGGCACTACAATTCGTTCTGAAGCCGCCGTCAGGAGTCACGATGTGTCGTGAACGCCTGCTTCACTCAAGGTTCATGCTGTTCAACCCGTAGGCCGGCCTCATGATCCAGCTGGACGAACTGCGCGGGCATCCGCTCTTCAAGGATCTGTCAGAAGCGCTTTTGCAGTGGCTGCGCGAACAGCTGACGGAAGTCAGCATCGCGGCGGGGGAGGTCCTTGCCCGTGAAGGCGAAACGAGGTCCCACTTTTACGTCGTGCTGCAGGGTGAGGTCGCCGCGACAAAGCTTTCACGCGGGCAGCAGATTCCCACGTCCCGGTTCATTGCGCCAAGCTACTTCGGGGCAGTCTCGCTGCTCTCGGGGACGCCCGCGCCTGGCACGCTCAAAGCGGTCACCGATGGGCGCGTGGCGCTGCTGCCGGAACGCGCGTTCCGCGAATTGCTGGTCGGCTCGGAGACCTTCTGCCGGCTGATCTTCCACAGCTCCTTTGATCGTCTGATGAACCTGGAGGCGACGCTGCGTAACCGGGAAAAACTGGCTGCCCTCGGCACGCTCGCCGCGGGCCTCGCGCACGAATTAAACAATCCTGCGGCTGCACTGGTGCGCACGGCGGACCGAGCGGTGGACGCACTCGCAACGCTGAAGGTTGCGCACATCGAGTTGAGGGATAGCTCGATTCCTGTCGATGCAATGAAAAACCTGGAGGGTCTGGGCGAACGCCAGGGACTGACAAACGTGATGTCGGCTATCGATGCCCTGAAGCGGAATCAGGCAGCGGACGCGCTCAGCGACTGGCTGCTCGCACAGGGTGTCGGGAAGCCGTGGCTCCTGGCGCCATGCCTTGTCAGCGCGGGAATCCTGCAGGAGGAACTTGACCCGCTTGCCGTCACCCTGAACAGGGAGCAGTTTGCCGCCGCCGTCCACTGGCTCGCGTCGACACTGGAACTCAACGCGCTGATGGAAGACATCCGCGTTGGGTCGGTCCGGATTTCAGGGATCATCCGGGCGATGAAATCCTACTCGCACATGGACCAGTCGCCGCAGCAGGAAGTGGACATCCATGAAGGCATTGAAGATACCCTCATCATCATGCAACACCGGCTCAAGCAGGGTGTCACCGTGCATCGTGAGTACGATCACAGCCTGCCGCATCTGAGCGTGTATGGCAGCGAACTCAATCAGGTATGGACCAACCTGATCGACAACGCCATTGATGCCATGAGTGGCAAAGGCGAGATCGTTGTGCGGACTTACCGCGAGATGGACGAGGCAGTGGTCGAGTTCACCGACAACGGGACCGGCATCGCAGACGATGTCATGCCTCACCTGTTCGAGCCTTTTTTCAGCACCAAGCCGCCGGGTCAAGGTACGGGCCTGGGCCTCGACATCTCGTATCAGACGGTCGTCAACCGGCACCGCGGAGCGCTTCTTGTCAGTTCACGCCCGGGACAAACGACCTTCCAGGTGCGCCTGCCACTCGTGTCGAGACCGGGATGAACACCTCATGTGAATTGGACGGCTATGCTTGTATGTTGTCATCAGCGCGTGTTCCTTGTTCTATGGCTGATTTCGAGCCTGTGCGCTTGCGGCCGCGCCGTTGAGCCAGGAACCGCAGAGGCAGCCCGATCTACGCCCACACACCCGCTTGCCCTCGCCCAACGCGCAACGCCGGTACGCGTGCCTCCACCGCCGATGGGCTGGTCGTCCTGGAACAGTCTGGGCGAAGGCGTGAACCATGACGTCATCAAGGCCGAAGCCGACGGATTGGCGTCGCTGAACACACGCATCACCTCGGGCGCCCGATACGAGTATGTGAACATCGACGAAGGCTGGTGGCGCTCAGGGCAAAGAGACGAAAGCGGCAATTTCATCGTCGACACGACGCAATGGTCCGGCGGAATGCAGGCCATTGCCCGTTATATCCATGGCAAGGGTCTAAAGGCGGGTATTTATATCGATGCGGGTCCGCGCGGCTGCGGCAAGCGAGCCGATGGTACGCATTTCGTCGGAAGCGACTTCGCTTACTACGATCACGATTTCCTGCAATTTGCACAATGGGGATTTGATTTCGTCAAGGTCGATTTCTGTGGGGGCGCGGCAGAAAACTACGATCCGCAGACAACCTACCGGTCCATCGCGCAGGCCATCCGGCGCGCCTATTCGCAGACTGGCCAGCTTATGACGTTCAGCGTGTGCGACGGGGGCACGGTACCCACCAACAAATCGTTCCCTGACTACGACGAAGGGCCGTGGGTGTGGGGTGCCGGCGTCGGCACGATGTGGCGAACCACTCGTGACATCGCACCGGACTTCGGCAGCGTCACGTATAACCTGGCCGGCAACTATCACCCGGAGGGTCAGCACACCGGCTACTACAACGATCCCGACATGATGGTCGCCGCGATGGGGATGTCCGCCGTTCACGATCAGGCGCACGTCAGCCTGTGGGCGATTGCAGGCGCGCCGATGATTCTCGGCAACGATCTGGCGAAGCCGCTCGCCGCCGACACGGCAAGCTTGCTGACGAATCCCGAGGTGCTTGCAATCGATCAGGACGCGCTAGGCCTGCAAGGGCTATTGGTGGCGCAGTCCGGCCGCCTGCAGGTCTGGGCGAAGCTGCTGGCGGGAACGGCACAAAGAGCGGTCGTCCTCTTCAACAACTCGGCGAGGGATGCGCCGATGACGGTCACATGGGAGGCACTCGGCCTCGTTCCGTCATCGCAGGCGACGGTGCGGGACGTCTGGGCCCAGAAAGACCTCGGTCGATTCACAGCGTCCTATACGGCGCCGAACGTGCCCGCCGGAGGCGTGACGATGCTCGCGGTGAGTGGCACCGACTCAGTGCCGGCAATATGGGAACCGGGCCTGCTGGCCGGGGGAGCAGCTTACTCGCGCTGTCCAGCCTGCCCGGGCGGCGAGAAAGTTACGCGGCTCGGTAGGGCGTATTTCCGCGGGAGCGCGTCGACCGCGCGTGGGGGCTTCGTCGAAATCGGCTATGTCAACGACAGGGCACAGACCGCCTACGCGCAACTCGCCATGAATGGCAAACGGCCGACCACGCTCGCTTTCCCTCCGACTGGCGGCGACGGACGGGTGGGCGCCGTTACCGTCTATGTGTCATTTCAGGCAGGGTCCAACATGCTTGCGTTGTCGAATGCGGACCCGTCGATACCCGCGCCCGACATCGGGTACGTGGTCACAGTTGGCGGGCCGGTGCCGGTCGCGTCAGCTATTTCGACAGCGCATTGAGGGTGCCCGACCTTCTGGTGCGAAACATGGCGGCAGCAGGGCGCCGAGCCGCCTGTGGCAAGTCTTTGCAAATATGAGAGTTGCGACAAGCCGAGCGATTTCCAGGTCATCGATAAGGCGGACTTTTTCGATCCTATCCGCCAGAACTTACACTGACATTGCCGTCCCCACCTATGCACTAACAGGCTGGGCGGACGGCACCGGTAATACCGTTGGCGGGGGCTTGCAATGGCCCCGATCTGCTAGACTAATTCCAGGCGGCTCAGGGCTATGAGCTGGTGGTTTCCGCGTCGACGCCTCTCCGCGCTCGGTCGACGAAGGTTGCTCCGGCTTATCAATGCCCTGAGCTTGAGCACCCGCTTCCACGCGACGTGCACCTACGAAAGGTGCATACGACTCCCCCTCGATGCACGAAAGGCATTTCACCTGGTTCAAGGCAGCACCATCAGCCTTACGGCGGGACAGGTTCTGCATTTCTCTGGTCGCGTTCGAATTGTTCTTCCACCAGATTCACCGCTGTAAGGGGGTATTCGTTCGATCATCTTTCCTCGCTTGCCCGCGTAATCCGCCAGCAAGTGGGAGGGTAGATCAAAGGGTTCTACATCAGGCGTGAGCTGACCGGCAGGTCATCGGCCATTGCGGACGTAGGAGTGTGGGTCACTGTGAGACAGCTGATCGGCACTTTGCTGCAGTTCGCACCCTCGAAGCCTCGAATGTCAGGTACCGATGCGACGGTATAAGTAGTCGCGCTCAGACCAGACAAAGCAGAGGCTGACGCTCGTAAGACCGAGATGGGTCCGGGCAAGTGTCTTCCACTTCGCCCATGCTGACCCACTCGAAAGCAACTTCCGCGGAATCACGACAATTCTCCAAAATACTTTAGCAACAGATCGACGTTTTCCGAGCAGATCAGGGATCGCGCGCAGCACTGCGACGCGAGTGATAAGCTCATCGCGCTCGGAGTGGAAGCAAATGTATTCTCGAGACACTGCTATGCCGTCCGGCAGCCGCCTGACGGATCGTGTGACACTGCGAGTGAGAACGGCGGTATCAAGTATAGTGCGACGATAGATGGAAACTCTGCGGCGTACGAAGAAGCCGAAGCATACAAGAACGGGGTTGGCGATGCAGTGGGCGATACCGGAAAACAGTCGGGAAAGGGTAAATGCGGCTGGACGCACGCTCGTGGAGGGCATGGGCGACACGGCGGATGGCATAGACCGTTACCTTGATGCGTATGCGGTGATGTCGAACTGGCGTGCCTCCCACCAGTTTCCGCTGAACACGTTCAAGATTAATCTTCGCGAGCGAGCAAGAAGCATCGACGAGCACGCCTTCGTGGCACAGCGCCTGAAGCGCGCGCCGTCGATCATCGCGAAGTTGAGCCGCTTTCCTAACATGCGTCTCACCCAGATGCAGGATATTGGGGGATGCCGGGCCGTCGTTTCCACGTTGCACGATGTGACGCTGCTGCGCGACGCGCTGAAGAAGAGCAGGATCAAGCATCGGTTGGTCAACGAGAAGGACTACATCGCCGCTCCTAAGGAGGATGGATACAGGGGCATTCATCTCGTCTACCGGTATGTGAGTGATCGCAAGGAGACTTAGAACCTTTAACAGAATGAACAAAGGGGCTGTTTACTCTCGATGAATCCTGTTAACCTTTTCATTGTTTCGACGACGAAAAGGACATGGCTAAACCCATACTCGACGACGAACTTTGGGCACTCATCGAACCGTTGCTGCCCCCACCCAAACCTCGCCGTTCACGCTATCCGGGACGCAAACCACTGGATGACCGCGCGGTGCTCACCGGCATCCTGTTCATCCTGCAGACGGGCCTGCGCTGGGACCTGCTGCCGCGCGAGATGGGCTGCGGCAGCGGCATGAGTTGCTGGCGCCGTCTGCGGGACTGGCAGGCGGCCGGCGTCTGGGACCGACTGCATGAAGTCCTGCTC
>NZ_FNDI01000045.1:0-49800 GCF_900100565.1 Paraburkholderia steynii
TGATCTCGTACCGACTGTCAACGCTTATTCGCGGCCTCGAAACGAGGTTCTACGCCGGTTCTGGCATGGGCTGGTTCCTGCGAGACTGGCGGACTTCGAGTGGCACTGTGAATTGCGCAGCAACGATACGCTTGCCCTCTTGAACGGTAATCGCGTTACCCTCCTGATCTCGAAGCACGTACGGCTCGCCGGTCTTCAGCACACGATAGATCCGGTTGATCAAACGCGTAGCAACTGCGCATATGGCCTGCTTGTGGTGATGCCCCTTGTTCACCATGAGGCGCCAGTACACGGCGGCAAGATCTGGATCGATCTTGCGTGCGACGTCCGCGGCGATGTACAGCGCCCGCTTGACGCGATCGCTACCGCTCTTTGTCAGCCTCTGCCCGGGCTTCTCTATGCCACCAGATGAACTTCTGGTTGGGAACATGCCGCAGAAGCCACGGATGTGATCCTCGTTACGGAAGCGTTTCGCGTAGCCGAGTACGCCGATGAGCAAGGGAGCCAGGGTCGCCCCAATGCCGGGGATGGTTCGAAGCGCATTGGACGGATGCACCCGCTGATAGATCTGTTCTACCTCACGCTCGATCGCGCTGACGTGACGATCCCACAATCGCAAATGTTCGACTTCCTGTGCCACCTCGAATTGCAGTGCAACGAAATCGACACTATCACCGTGGAGCTCGATGGTCTCCTCGGCAGCTGACTTGAGCTTCTCAACCAGCGAATCGATAAAGGGGCCGCTCTTGGGATGATTGCCTGAAGCGTGTCGCGACAGAAATCGGGCGAGCACATCGCGCCGCATGGCGACAACCTTGCGCGGATCGAATAGCTCGCCGAGAATTGCCAACGTGATCTGCGTCACTGTATCGGGTAACACAGGCTCAAGGGCCGGACAGGCCCAGCGGACGAGGTCAAGAACGCGGCGCCGCGCGGAACATACTAGTTCCTGATAGCGGTGACGTTGCTTGGTCAGTCGCTGTAGTGCATGTTGCTCGGGCCCGGGCACATGAACGGGGTCGAGGCCACGACCACCAAAGCCGGGTATTGCGCCCAATACATGCGCATCGGCCGCATCGGTCTTGGCATGCTCGCTGAGGTATTTGCGCAACGCCTTCACGCGCTGTCCCTTGACTCGAATGACCTTGATTCCGGCACGCTGCAGCCAGTTCGCCACCGGAAACCAAGCCATGCCGGTTGGTTCCATCACTGCCGTGATTGGCGTTTCCGCACCGACGCCGCTCTTGATGGCTGACACGAAACGCCTGAGGTCGGTTGAAGTCAAACGAAAGCGGATTGGTTTGCCAATCGCACGGCCATCATCAAAGATCTGCGCGACCTGTACCGCGCTGATTGCCAGATCGATGCCGACGGTTCGGTGGCGCACCGGTGCATTGCTGATAAAAGCCATGAGTTATTGTTCTCCTTATCGACGAATCAGAGGGCTCGATGCCGGGCAGCACTGCCAGGTGTTTCATTCGTGGCCGCTTGAACTTTGCAGATTCATGCGCCACCATCTCGTTACTCTTGCCTGCGCCAGCCCGAACCCTGCAACCATGGGCTTCACGTCGTCGGGACGAACTTTGCGGGCTCTCCCACGTTCTTGAGGTCGCTGGGCTCGGTGCCCGCCGGCAAGGGTACAGCGAGGGTGCAGGCGGAGTTGAACGGCGAGTCAGAATCGACATAAGCTCGGCCTCATACTCTTGCCCCTCGCCGTTCGCCCTGCGCCCGGACTCAGATAGAAAAACTATGAATTCGATGCGAAGTCGACCCGCGATCACTTCGTCGAGGCACCTTGCAGCCCCATCATCGACTTGCCCCTCGGCGTCAACTCCGCACCGCTATAGATACCTGGGTTTTGCCGGTGCCGGGTCCGCCGATGAACACGACGTTGTGTGCGCTTGCGAGAAACGCCAGATCATTCAGCTCACGGATCAGCGCTTCATCAACGCGTGCCTCCGAGAAGTCGAAGCCCTTCAGGTCGCGGTGAGCCGGGAATCGCGCGGCAGTCATCTGGTAAGCGATCGAGCGCACCTGCCGCTCGGCCGTTTCTGCCTGCAGAAGCTGCTTCATGAAGCGTTCGGGCTCGAACTCGGTGTGGCGCGATTGAGCCAGCAGTTCGGGCCAGCTGCTGGCCATGCCATGCAGCTTGAGGCTCTTGAGCTGGGCCGTGACGTCGTTAGACATGGCGATCCTCCGGTGGGTTGGTGCGCAAGCTCTCGTAGCGATCCACATCGGCGGCAGGCTCCTCGACGAGCTGGAGCTTCGTTGCGGCGATGTTCTGGTTTGCGACTGGTCCCTTCAGCCGGCTCAGGACATTGAGCACGTGGTCAACGCTTGGACGGCCTGAATCCAGCGCGGCCTGCACGGCGAGCAGTACGGCATCAAGCCCGTGTTCCGGTACAGCCGCCAGCACCTGCGTCATGACGCGGTCGCCGCCCGGGTGCTTCAGGAGATGGCGCTGAAGCTGCTGCAACGGCTGCGGCATCGTCGCAAACGGGGCGCCGTTACGTAATGCGCCCGGTTTGCGTTCCACAAGCGTGATGTAGTGGCGCCAGTCGTAGAAGGTCATGTGCCGTTCGAAGCTGCGTTCGTGGCGGGCAATCTCAAGGGCGTCGACGATGACGCTCAGATACGCGGGATAGCAACGCACGCTCACAAGCTGGTTCGTGTACTCGGTCGGTACGCTGTAACGGTTACGCTGGAAATGAATGAGGCTGGTGGACGACACACGCAGGGTCTGCTCAACGTAGCCATCAAACGGACGGGGATTGGGCATCAGCCTCGTGCGTTCGTCCTGGAGCACATCCTCAACCGTCAGCTCTGGCCACTGTGGGTGACGCATCTGCCAGGCCTGACGGCACTGGCCAGCGACCCATTCGTTCAGGATCTCCAGCGTCTCCCAGCGCCGCAGTGCGGCCTCGTGCCAGATCTGCCGACGCCGGTCCTGAACGTTCTTCTCAACGATGCCTTTCTCCCAGCCAGCGGCCCGGTTGCAGAACTCTGGCTCGAACAGGTAGTGACCACACATCGCTTCGAAACGCGCGTTGACCGCTCGCTCCTTGCCACGCCCGACCTTGTCCACAGCGGTCTTCATGTTGTCGTAGATGCCACGGCGCGGGACGCCACCGAACGCGGCAAATGCGCGTGCATGGGCATCGAACAGCATCTCGTGACTCTGTGTGGGATACGCGATCAGCCAGAAGGCACGGCTGGCGTTCAGTTTGACGTGGGCGACTTCGAGACGGCGTCGCAGACCGCCGATGAAGGCGTACTCGCAACTCCAGTCGAACTGGAATGCCTCGCCGGGTTCGAACGCCAGCGGCACATAGGCCTTCTTGCGCGGCGCTTCAGTCTGCTCCTCGTGCCAGCGTCGCACGAACGCGCTGACACGGCCGTAGCTGCCGGCATAGCCTTGTTCACGGATTGCCTCGAACATGAAGCGTGCCGTGCGCCGGTCACGCTTCGGCCGGTGACTGTCGGCCCGGAGCCAGCCCGTCAGCTGCGAAGCCCAATCGTCGATCACACTCGGACTCGCACGCTTTGGGTACTTCGGCTCGGTGGCGTCAGCCTGCCGCAGCCACGTGCGCACCGTGTTTCGGGACAGGCCCGTTCGCCTCGCAATCTCGCGCAGCGGGACCTTCTCGCGGAAATACATCCGCCGGATCTTGGCCAGTATGCCCACCGTGATCACCCTTATCGCCCCCGCTCAAAGATTGAGCAGGGCATTCAATCACGTGGGTCAAAATTCGATGAAAACTACGGCCTCAGGTGGGTCAATTCTCCGTGGACATCAACAGCTTTTCGAGAAGCTGTGCAAGATCGTCGCATACAGCCAAGCCGCAAAATCAAAAAGTGTGGAAGTCATCCTTGATGACCAACTCAAGCATGCCGTTGCAGGATACAAGGCCGTAGAGGCAGCAAAACTCAATCCGCTGGACGTCGTAGAGGACTACTGGGAGCGGATCAAGGGGATCCGAAAAAAGACCAAAATCTTCCACATGATTCAGATGGCGCGAGGCATCGTTGGCTCGCGTAGCAAGGAGGGCATTGGCAATTTCCTCGTTGATTGCGGCCTGCCGGACGAGATCAGATCCGAGACAGATATTGAGACATTCTGGACTGCCTTCCATGCACTGCGAGCGCGACTTGTTGATCGCGATTTCCCGTTCGTCAAGGAGCAAACTTCACTTTTGCATCTGTTGATGGAATTTGGTTACGATTGCGCCAAGCCGGATTCCGCTGTACTGAAAGCCGCGTTGGCTATGGGATTGATTTCTTCGATCCCGAACAAAACTGGAAGGAAAGCGGAGAGAGCGTGCGAAGAGGTTGTTCGCAAGATCCAGCAATACGCGATCGCTAGAGGCAAGCGTCCTGCCGTAATCGACTGGTACATGTTGCTTGAGGGTGGCCAGACGGGTGCTCTTAACAGGGTCAAGAAATCGGGCTATTTGCCACTCTATCGCAAGAGCAGCGCGTAATTCACCCGCAAACACGCTTAAGCCTTCGGCTAATTGCAGTCTTTGCCAGCAAGCCGCAGAAGCACCAGCGCGAACGAGCGGCCGCTTGCTTAGACAATGGGCCGTTGCTGTGGACTTCGCTGAAATGACGGAAAGGCATCGATTGTTGCCATTTGGTCTGCAACACTCCCGTCAGTCGAGCCAATATCAGTAATTTGGTAATTGCAGTCGCGCGAGCCTAGTCGAAGTCCCACGAATTCTGTTTCCTTGCAGACAGTCGCTTAAGGACGGGTGATGTGCACCTGCCAGACACCAATCGGCCCCTGCATGGCTGTGCGACGCGACCTCCAGCAGTCAATGGCAAGCCTGTTCGGCAGCGTCGCCGACGACCGGCCATGACCGTGTCAAGCCGCTGTTTGAGTTGACTGCAATCATACGACATGAGATGAAGCGGTTCGAGCCGCTACTACCGCGTGTCGCACCCGGAAGGGTCAGCGATCCATCTCCTGGCTGCCTGCGCAAGAAAACACACGCCAGTATCCAGTTCGCATCGAACCGGCTGACAGAAGCGGTCGCGCTCACGATGAGGTCAGAGTCTAGGGCTGGAGGTCAAGCTAGACAATAATATGATGATAAATATAGTTTGCTTTTGGCTGTGCACTGATCTACCTTGTCTCTGTCCGCGACGGAGAGGTGCGCCTCATGAGATTGCAGATTGCCTCTGACCTTTATCACCAGTTTGAGGGCGAAGGACTTGCGACGGCTCGGCCTCTTAGAGTGGTTGAGAACGTCGACTATTTGGTGCTGGCCGGCAGCGTGCATGCCGGCGCAGAGGTTCTGCGGCTGTACGGCCGCGCTCCCGTTCCGGTACTGTTTGTACACGGGTGCGGCGAGTTGCGGGGGCGATCTATGCCGGGTCTGCGCCGAGAACTCGCGAAAGGCGCAGCGGGCACCATGGTGCGTTACCTCGAACGCAAAACGATACGCAATGAGACGGCGCGGATCCTGGGGTGTTGTCTTTGGAGCGCGTACGAGGGCGGACCGTTCTCGTTCAGCGAATCAATGAGTGACGCCAATCGAACGCTGACGGACCACCGTCTTATACGGCGTGGCAATCAGCCATTACGTGTGCGAGACGCGCTCAATGAACATATCCGAAGCAGGAAGTGGCTTGAGACGCAGCTGTCCACACCGTTCGATGGGATAACTATAGTTATCTCACATTTTGCACCTAGTTATCGGTCTCTTCCGGCTTATATGAGAGAAACTCCTGCCGCAGCGTGGTATGCGTCGGCGTTGGATTCGCTTGTTCAGATGGCGGATGTGTGGATACACGGCAGAGTGCCAGACACCGTTGACTATGCGGTTCGGTCAACGAGGGTAGTTTGCAACGCGAGAGGTCTGCCGTGGGAAACCAACCTCCCACGACGGCAATTTGATTCGGCGTTCACGATCGATGTGTGAACTGTACGGTTGAGATTCAAACTTTACGGACTTCGTCCGCAAGAAGTCCCGCATGAACTCTAATGCTACCGCTCAAGGGAGCGAAAAATGCAAAGTCTGGGACCCGTGTTCTGGCAATCAGTCGCCTATCAAGGACCATTCACTGATCATGGCCCAACAACATCGTTCGCATGGGCCGCGCATGGGGCGTCGAATGAGAAACTTAACCGTCCAGTTGCGCAGGACGACGCAACGCAATGCCTGTTATCGATGCGGATGCTATTTGAGCATTACCTTCGCGATGATCGGTTGAGGGGAGCGAACGGTGAAATCAATGAGGCCATGACTGTCATCGTAGAGCGATTCCAGAGTGAAGAGTTTGTTGAGGGCAAGCTAGTCGCACGGATCAATATCGAGCGCTGCGAGGATAAAGCAAAGGCATGGCTAGTCAAAGATGACGACATCTCGGTGTTCCTCGGTGAAGTGATTCTGCATGATGAGGAGGGAGCATGGCAGTTCTTTGTGCGTCTTCTCGCTGATCTCTAGAAAGAACGTCTGATCCGGCATGCAGGATCTTAGGTAGTCGCGTGATCGATTGCGAGAAGAAGCAAGGAGGCAGAACGAGCTAAAAACCCAGATTTGCCAGCGAGCGCTGTGAGGAGGGAGTCGGATCGGTGATCGAAGCGCTTGCTTGTCTATGCTATTTTCAATGCGCAGTGACGGAGGAAACTCAACGATAGGAGGATCATTGAAAATTCTTATCTGTCGAATGTAAAAAGTTCGCTACCGGAAGAAGAAAGCGACCTGGTCGACAAACCGACGCAGTCAAAGAACGACGTATCGGAGAGCAATTCTTCTCCCGGCGCGTGACGAATGTACTATTGTCAAAGCAGACTTGGAGAAGCTCTATTTGTTAAGAAATCCTCTGACTTGCAATGGAATCAGGGTGCATGACCACGGTCATGCGCATCGGGTTCGTGGACTTCCACTTTCAGCGAAAGCCGCAAATCTTTAGTTTTGTACACATCAGCTGTCCGCAAAGCATCCACGGGGGCATCCGTAGACGTCGTCGAGATTGGCCGGTGAATTTTTGAATTCACGGTGCTAACATGAAGTCGCTATAACGGATGCCAAACTGAGCGGATGTTGCGATGAGAAAGAGCGCGGAAGACGACGACCTGGAAGAAGCCGGGATGGACGTCCTGACACGTGGGTTCAGCGTCCTTGAGGCATTCCGTCCGCTAAACCCGTGGCTATCGATACATGAAATAGCCGATGCGACGTCGATGCCGAGATCGACAGTTGGTCGTCTTGTGGCGACGCTCCTCGGAGCGCACTATCTTGAGATGGAGAGGCAGACAGGCAAGTTGCGACTGGGGCAACGCGCAACAGCGCTCACGCTACGTGAAATGCCCGCCGCTGACGTAATGCTGCTCGTGAGAGAGTGGTTTCAGGCCGTGGTTGACCCGACCTCAGCAGAGCTTCGCATCTATAAGCACGACCGGAATGGAATCAGGAAGCTTGACGTCCTGCGATCATTTTTGCGTGTCCCAGCCAAACTTCCGCAAGATGCGCCGCACGCCGGCTTGGACGATATTATTCTGGCCGTGATCTCGAATGGGGCTCAGCACGCGATCGATGCAGCAGCGACAGACGCCTGCGATTCGCACGACGACGGAGCAGCAATTTCGTTGCAAGCGAGATTTGCCGAGGAACTTAATTACAAGGGCTTCGCGACCAGACGCGGCTACGCGGGAGTCGAAACGCTCAATGCGGTAGTCACGACGATGCATCTGACCCAAGCAGACGAGATCTATGTGTTCGAACTCGTCGGAACAGCCAGTGAACTATCGACGCGCGTGATCGATTTCGAACTCGGGCCGGCTCTGGCGGCGGCAAGACGTAGAGTCGCCGCCGAACTTGAGCGGTTCAGCGAGCCGCAATCATCGAGTCGGCAACAGCATCGGCAGCGTTCCGCAAAACGCGCTCTAGCCCCCTAGACCTGTCAGCCACGCAGGCGACGGCCGCGACGACGCCGCCGTCCCTTCGGACGGGAGCTACCAACACAACCTCGTTATCTGACCCTGGGACCAGGCAATAGCCGCCGTGCATTTCGAATTGAGCGAACGCCTGGTACAACTGGGCCAGGTCGCGTGCAGTTGCCACCAGTTTAATCTGAGCAATCAGGCTTTCTCGACGCTCGGACGACTCCGCCCAAAGCCAGGCAAGGCCGAGCGGCGTGCGATATATCGCCTCAGCACTTCGGAACGGTGTCCCGTTGTGAGTATCAGCGGATGACCAGAGCGCGACGGGGTACATGCGAAGGCCGCTTCGGACGGCTACTGTGACTGAAGCTCGTTGTCGGCCCACAAAGAGGGCCGTCAGGGCCTGAGGGGCGAGCGGAGGAGGTAGTTCCTCTCCAGCGATGTCGTCCGTTCCGAAACGGGCGTCGCTTATCCAGTCAAATCTGTTCGTTGGCCAGTATCGACGGGACCCCGCCAACGCTTCTATATAGCCGAGGCTGACCAGCCTGAACAACATGCGGCGCACGACGATGACCGACGCGCCGACTCGCGCAGCTACTTCCTCCGCCGTAAGTGCACGAACGCCCGGCCGATGCAGCTCGAGAATCTCGAGCGCGAGCAGGAATTTGCTGCCATACGCCGGCCCGCGCCCACCTGCGCCGGCGCAAGAGATACCGTCTGTGCCCATACGCTCGCTCCGCTCCCGTGAGGACGGGTTCATATCGTAGCATTCAACTCATGCCGAGATTCATCCCTAATTTCGAGGAAGGTCAGTGTCCTCCGGAGGAGTAGAGCGCAGCGACCGGCCAGAACTCACACGAGCGGAGTCAGCGGAACGCTGCAATCAAAGTAGGTATTTACCCGTATATGAATGGCATGACGACGTGAGCGGTTGTCATGCGCCTGGCGCTACAAGCATGGAAAACGGGTTCAGACGTTGGCTCTCGCAGGTCGGATGAATGCGGATTGCAGCGGAGGACGGGATCCACATTCGTAGCCGAATGCGTTGTCGATTCGACCTTGCGCATCGCTGTTTCGGATGTTTTTTGGCCAATTGAAAAATGGTCGGGCACAGCGCTCGCCTCTTATCAAATGATCACCCTAAGGCTTATCAAATGCTGTGCTGAGTGAGTAAGGAAAGGAATATTGATCGTCTAAAGATGGGCTCGTTCACAAGTAAAGCAGCTTATTAACGTGCTGAATTTGCATTGCACGGAAATTTGAAAATGTTCGATAAAATGCTTTGAAGTGTTTTCAATTCTGTCAAGTAAATGGTGTGTTTTCAAATCGCTGCAAGCTATGCTGGTCGGGAATTCCGAAGATTTCTGCTTTTGAAAAAACGTAATAAAAAAATATTGATTCGTAAAGCTTGGAAATTCAAGATGGCATTGCTCGACAGCGAAAGCAGAGATTGTTCCAGCCGACAAAAAGAAGTGGCGCTATCTTGAAACGGTCAGTGAACTTTCATTCGGCAACATCTAATCGTTGTTGTCGCAAATTGATCATAAAATCACTTGGTGTTTGATTGCGAGCCGTCTATGCTTCCCAAACTATCGCAAACGTTTCCTCCCTGTTAGGTGAAGAAGGCAGGTTTGATGCACGGGGAGGGATTGTGAGTGGGGCGCAGTACCTAGGCTAACCACTGCGAGTACGGAGTGCCCTGACGAAGCGTCGCACTCGCAAACCTCGACCGCCGGGCTATACCGGGGCGGCAGCGGTACTGCGCCCTAGAGATTATGCTCCTGGTCGGCTGCGGAGTCGAGAAAGGAGATTGTTATGTACTGCGAATCGAATGCGGATGAAGTATCGCGCATCGAAACTGATGATAGGGGAGGGGGTGCGCCACCAACTGGCAATGTCGTAGTCCGGAACGAGCGGACGGGCGGATTTGGTACCGCTATCGACCAGGCTAAAGCCGCAGGGTTGCTGTTGGCCCTAGAGCAATGCCACTTCCATCGGCTCCGGTGCTCGGTTTGCCTAACAGCGCTCCCGCGCCATGTGTCAGAGCAGATCGCAGATTTGCTACGGGATGAATACCGGCCGAAAGGCGTCGTCGTCGAGAGGATCAGCGTACGGTCGACTCGGACGACAACCTGCGCGGAGGTGCTCTTTCAGTTCAGGGCGTATGCCAGGGCTTACACAGCCATTCATCGGCGCGCAATCGTGGTTGTGGAAGGAGCGCAGGACATTCGCGGCATCAAGCGCGCCATGCTTGAGCTGCGCGCATTCGACGCTGGATTGGCCTCTTTGGTAATCCTCGGAACGAATAACGTCGGTACTTCATCGCCAAAAATGCCAATGACCACCGCCGATGCGGCATTGGCGTTCCGGTGCGCGTGGAATGAACTCCGCTTGAGGAACGCAGCCTACACCGTCATCGAAGATTCGCTCACTCGGGAACTCGATGAATTCACCAACGTTACTTTGTCTCTGCGGTGGGGGCATTGTCTTGAACGAGATGAGGTTCGGGTTGCGCGCGACATCTTCGACTCGGTATTGGGGAAGCTTCGCCCTGAGGCGGCTCTCAACGCCATCAGGAACGCAGCGAATGGTTCGATTGAGGCCATGGCAGCCTTGGCCTATCGGCTCGAGCTCGAACTCCGGACGCGAGCCACGGACCGGCCGCTTGATATGCGTCCTTTTCTCGCTCGGGCGGCACGTTACGGTAAGTTGATGAACGCTGCTGGGGCTGCTGGATACGACCGTCCGCTGCGACATGCGCGCATGAGTCGCTCGATTGATCCTCACTGGACGAATTTTTTCGAGACGATCCGTCGCTGCTAGGCCGTCTTTCCTCCTTGCTATCTCGGCCTGCGAGCTTCGTTCGCAGGCTGTTTCACATTTCATCACCAAGTCACCGCATTTGTCCGTGCCCCTTTCAATCTTCGGGGTTGCATCGTTGGCCCGAAATGTAGGTAAAAAGCATATACAAAACATAGGGTTATAGAGTTTTTGCGCCGAAATCCTTGCGTTCTGGGGATTTGGTTGTAGAGTTCGTCCCGACTGCGAGGGTCGCACTGGAAGTCCTTGCCTTTGAGTGACGGCCTGGACGTAGGACCTGATACCACACCTCGTATCTGCTCGTGATTTGCACGCGTTGTCGTCGGTACGACTGGCCGCGAGCAATCCAACTTCCCCATTTGGGGACATCCACCTCTGGTCCTCGACCGCTCGCGCGACAGCGTGCGTGTGTGTGTGCGGCCGAGTCCAATTCAGGAGAGAAAAAATGGCTTGCGTACAGTGCGTCACGCGTCAAATTTTTTCGGAGCAGATTACAGGGACAGAGCTGCCTCTCGTCACGGTCGCCCGCCATCAGTTCGACATGAATCTGGTTGTTGAACAGTCCGAGAAATCGGACCTAACGATCATTCTTGGGCAGATGACGGGCCCAGACATGCTCGATTTAGGCAGGATCAGAAACCAAACCGCTTGGATCCCTGATGTCGATGACTGCGCGGCGCAGAACGACTTCGACGTGGTGCGGCGTGAGAGGTCGGTCGGATGTCTGAACGTAGCGGGTGCGTCGCTTGTCCCGCCGAACACGGGCCGGGGGCGCGAAGCGCCAGGCGAGGCAGAAGCCGCGTTGTCGGACAGTCGGATGGCAGCGTTCAGGCGCGATGCGGAGTTTCTTCGCGATGTTTCCAACCGCCGACCGGCGGACGGGCAGATAACGCTGGTGGCCACCGCTGGCCACTGTCCGCCGCTACTAGCAACGGGTTCGGACATTCGCGAGACCCTCCGCCAGATCGGCGGGCGGATCGAACGGGAGTTGCGGATTCCGTCAACAGAACTGAGCCGGCTCTCTCGAGCGATTCGTTGCGACATTGCGCGATACGCCGCAATACACGTTGACCGGAACGGAGTCTGGCTGCCACAAATGCCCCTGCTCCCTGTGACGGTCAAGGGAAATGTTCTGCTGGGTGCTCGATTTGATATGCAGGAGATCGTGGGCGAGAACGTTACATCGTTCTCGGTGGCAGACATGCTCTTTCGTCGAAGCCCGCGATTTCTCGGAAAGGAGGAGCCAATCCTTCTGCGAGACCACGTTTTCATTTGGGCGCGCGCGGTGAATTTTGCGTCGCGCTTTCTCAGCGATGCCGGTCACACAGGCGTAATCGAGGCGCTGCCAATCTCCGCCCTCGGCTCGGCGGCGCCCATTCCGATTGGTGTGTTTATTCAGGACATTGACGAGAACAGGGCTCGAGAAATTGGATGCACGCTCAACGAGGCAATTTCTCAGGTGACGCCAGGGGCACAAACATATTTCTGCGTGGCCGAGGTCGGCTCGGTTGAGGACGTTGCGAGTCTGGTGAAAGTTCTCGACAAACCAACCCTGGATCTCATTGCATCAGTGGTGTCTGATCACGTGCGTGAGACCCAGCTTCTATCCGAGAATCAGGCGCGTAGCGCCGCGCAGCGCTCGAGTAAAGAAGCTCGACAGAACCAGGCACCTGAACACGAACTCTTGCTCGAGTAGCCGGCTGGAGACGAGGGAGTGAGAAATCCACCGCGACGGATCACCGATGCGGACGAGGATCCGTCGTACTCGCGAACACGTGGCAAGCAATTCGGTGAAGTGATCAGCGACGGTTTAGTGCGATTCGTGGAGATAGGGAGGAACAGATGGGACAGGCCAAAGATTTTTCACGACCGGGTGTCCGATTGTCGGCGGGACAGTCACGAGGCCGCTCTCATAGACTCGCAGACGCTCGATTCGGAAACGGCATAATCTATCTCGCCTCTGATTGCGAACTCTCGGTCTACCTCCACCGATATTTCCAGCCAGAAACTGTGCACATCGCAACACAGGTCGACTGCGAACCCCTCGAGAGCCAACGCCTCGCGCGCGAGATGAACGTCTCACATCCGCGCGACAGGGCCGGAAAAATGTGGACCATATCCACCGACCTGGTGGTCACGTCAGAGCGGGACGAGAAGACAATCAAGGGAGCGGTTAACGTCAAGCATTTTTTATTCGATACGTCTGAGCGCAGATTTCGAGCGCTGTGCACAGTGGAGCGCGCTTACTACCGTCAGCAAGGGGCGACGTGGAGTCTTTGCCTCAGTAGGGGACTCAATACGGCATGGGCGAGAAACCTGTTGTGGTTGTATCCGCTGGCCGACGAATATTACCGTCGTGGATTCACAGATGCGGAGACCATCGCC
This sequence comes from Paraburkholderia steynii, assembly GCF_900100565.1. Taxonomy (NCBI): domain Bacteria; kingdom Pseudomonadati; phylum Pseudomonadota; class Betaproteobacteria; order Burkholderiales; family Burkholderiaceae; genus Paraburkholderia; species Paraburkholderia steynii. Next base: position 13,094 of record NZ_FNDI01000045.1, read on the forward strand.
CACGCGATCCTGCTCAGAGGGCTACGACGATTTTCCCACCTCAATACGATGATGGAGGCCTGTTTCCATATCACAAAGGAATCCGGGCTCCGACCCGGCGCGGTGGTCAGGGCGTATCGGTCTTTGCTCGCAACACGTCATATCTGGACCGACATGAATGTGCAAGACCTCATGGCTGCGTCGCCCTCTGCGATACGTGTATTGCAGAAGCCAGTCGGTAGAGCCATTGAAAACAGGCGCGAATGAGTCAGTACTCGAAGGAGGACAACTTATATGCCAATGAAGGTGCATCACGCGAGGGCTATTGCACTCCGTGAGTTGTATCAGGAGGTTGAAACAGGCGACATTTACCGCGTTGTGTACACCGGGCTGGGCCAGGAGTTCACATTTCTTGCTGAGATTCTCGGCGAACGGTTGTCGATACGGCGATATCGGACTACCGAGTTCCGCGAGTTGAGTGAGGAGGGCAACCCTCGTCGGGCTTACATTCCATACGCTCCTGATCCGTTTTCGGTCTCAGAAAGGAGCATCAGACAGACGCCTACAAGTTTGGCAAAGTCGGTGAGCAACTGGGAAATTCTATCTCCGCTCGTAGAGACATATGAAGCAGGGCAGTGGCTGGTGAAAAGCCTGGTCGACGAAACGAAACGTTTTGCGATCCTTCAGGAATACGCGAGGCGCTCAGGATACAAGCTGCCACTACTATACAAGTTGTTTCGCCGCTACCTGCAGCGCGGGATGAACGAGGATGCGCTACGCAGCGACTATGGAAATTGCGGAGCACTGCGCACAAATGCGGCCTTAACTCGAAAGGAGGGTAAATCAGGGGCGATTGAGAGCAAGCCGATACGGCGTCAGTACACGAAAAGGCCAGGGGCGCCGCCACAAGACTTAACGTATCAGTATGCGCTACCGTCCTTGGAACTCGAGAGGCTGATTTGCCAGCATCTGGATATCTACGCTACGTGGCGGCGCGGAGTGTGGATTGTGCCTGCAGCAGCGAAGGCATTGGGACGGCGATTGCGTGAACGGCCGCGTTATGAAAACGGGTTGCTAAAGGTCAGCCTACGTCGGGCAGTGACGGCCAGGCTGCCCTCAAAGGACCACCGTCCGGTACGCGGGAAGCGAAGTAAGCCCACGTTCCAGGATCTTGCCGACAGCGTGAATTTCCTCCTACGGCGGGAGATATCGCTTTGGGATGGCCCGAGACTCACGTTTGTCAAGCTGAGGTGCACAGATGTTGTCACGGCCCGTCAGGTGCAATGGCAGTGGACCAAAAGTTTGCCGAACTTTGTTCGACGACGACGACGCCACCCCGGAGAAGATACAGTCGATCGTCGAAGTCCGCCACCACCAGGCCGTGCGCGCCAGCACGTCACAGCACCGGGCCAGTTGTTTCTGCTGGACTCGACCGTGCTTGATCTTTATGTTGTGTCTGCGCTTGACCGTCGCATTGTATTGGGCAGGCCAACTTTATATCTCGCGGTCGACCTGTTCAGCGGATTAATCGTCGGGCTTTACCTGGGCCTTGAGAATCCGTCGCGGGAGGCGGCGGCGCTGGCAATGTGTAACGTCGTTACCAACAAAAAGCAGTTCTGCGCAGAGTACGGCCTTCAGATTGCGGAGTCCGATTGGCCGGCGCAATACCTGCCATTCGAAATAGGCGCGGATCGTGGTGCTGAATTCACGAGCGCAGAGCCGTGGACGGGTCTGGCGCGCCAGTTTGGCATCGGCATTTGCAACTCACCTGTCCGAACACCGGCCGCGCGTGGCGTTGGCGAACGCCGCTTCGGAATCGTCACGCGTGGCTTTCAGAAGGCGGTGTTCGGAACGGTAGAGCGCGATTTCGGCACTCGTACTGCCAGACGGTATGCATGGGATGCCTGTTACACCTGCGCCGACGTAATGACGATGCTGCTTCGTGCGATTGACGTCTATCACCGGCATCCGTCATCAGGAGACCAACCGCCTCCTGTCGATATGGTTCGTGCCGGGCTTGCCGACACGCCATTGAACCGGTGGAACTGGGGTGTTGAGAATGCAGGCGGTCTGTTGAGGTCTGTAGATGTTGAGGATATGCGGCAGGCTACGTGGCCGAAAGCGAGGGCGCGCCTGTACCGGAGCGGAATCCTGTTTCGGGGAGCCTGGTATCTGTGCAAACCACTGCAGGAAGAGTTTTTCGATCCGGCTCGAGGCAAAGGCAAAAGCCGCAGTATGTCTGTCGAGGTTCAGTACGACCCCAGTGACATGGGCGAGGTACGTGTTGCGCTCTACAACTACCATGAGACAGCCACGATTGATCCCAATCGCAACGTTTATCCACTAGCTGGTGTATCGCTGGCTGAATGGCTGGAAATACGGTCAGCCAATCGGGTCAATCGTCGACGTACCCTTCTCGAAGAGCAGGCACGCCGCTTCATGGCGAATCACAACAACCAGGTTGAAGACGAATTGTCAGCAGCAGCACAACGCGACGCCCTTCGAGATTGCAGAGCAAAGCATCCCGATGATACAGATATGAAGGGCGCACGAGCGAAGCAGCGGCAGCGGGACAGAAATAAGAACAGGAAGGGGAACCGGGGCGAGAAGCCGTCGGAGCAGCCGGAAACAGTTGTCGGTGAAGTGACCATCGATAACATCGCGGAGGACGAGCTGCTTCGCGACACGATATACGAAACCGAGCATGTATGAGTCTCAAATCAACGAATCTGGAGGGTATATGGGTAGCCTCGACGGTATTTCGATCTCGTGTTTTGACGTCGCTTCGGGCAACAGCGAGATGGGTGTGATTGAGGACCGTGCCATCTACTGGAACGGTGCTCAGTATCCGTGCTCCGAGTATCTTTCGGCGCTCTGGGAGTCGGGTTGGCATGAACCCGACGCAATCCATGATCCGAGCGTGTATGTCCGCGTAGATCGAACCAATGTTCTCGATATCCGCGTCGTGATTTGCGGACAAGAGGAGGTGTGCCGGCTCGCTGAAGATCCACACATTCTTACGCGAACGATGCTCTCTAATTTCCGTCGCGCATCATGGGCATCTGATACGAGGCCGATGCGTGAGACCGAGCTGACATCGGGGCTCCGGTGTGGCACAGCCTCTCGGACCTCGTATCCACGGACGCTATCCACGGTCCTTCGACTTCAAACCGTACAACGTCGTACCCGCGACCACAGGACAAAGTCGCGACGGTCATGGCACAAAGCGAGGATCAGCTGGACACTTCGTGCAGTTCAAGCTGCTTTATAGATGTATCTGATGGACAAACTAACCGCCGCGTCGTCTCAAAGAGCACGCGGCGGTTTCTTTTGGAGGGTGAGATATGGCTGAATCGAACGATCTCAATCTGACGTTGGAGCGACCAGCGGAAGAGCCTGAGAGGTCGAAGCCGGCGAAAGTGGCGAAAATGAATATCCCTAAGATCCACTCATTTCTTGAAGATCCGACCAACTACCAGGTTCAAGCGGTCTACCACGATCCAACGCTTGAACTTCCTGAATATATGGAAAATCCGCTGATTCTCGCACTACCGCCGTATCAGGATCGGGCGACGATGGCGAACATAATTCGGACGATGTATCTGGTTCCCTACGATAACGAGGTCCGAAAATGGTCGAAAGAACTGAGAATCATGGCACTTTCCAGAATTGCGCGGAACGTTATTGTGCTGCCGGTTCACATCAAGCTCCTTGAGTGGATTCACGTGCAGATTCGCCAGCATTATCATCGGGCGCCCGCCCTTGGGGCACCCCAGAATCTACAGGAGCGTTATGCACGTCAGCAATCCGGGTCGATCGAAATGCTGGAAGAAGCGCGTCAGTCACATTCTTCTTCTCTTGCGGTGATTGGTCTGTCGGGTCTTGGAAAATCGACGGCTGCAATACTGGCTGTCACCCAGTTTCCTCGAGTCATCATTCATAAGGAATTTCGAGACAAACCCTTCAGGGGAGCTCAGATCGTATACATCTACGAAACGTGTCCACACAATTCTAATGTGGGGGCTTTGTGCAGATCCATACTTGGCCAGGTAGATGCTCATCTTGACACGCACTATGAGGTCGAAATGATGAGTCGACGAGCCAACACGGCAGACTACGTGGATAAGGTTTGCCGTGTGCTCAAACACCATGCAGTCGGCCTTCTCGTTATCGACGAGATACAGAACGCCTTGATAAGACAGGAGGAGCGGCAGATGCTGGACCTGCTTGTGAATATGCTGAACAGGCAGGCTTGTCCTGTGCTGTTCCTTGGGACGCCAGAGACGAAACTGATTGCCCCCAAAAAGTCGAGACTACTGCGTCGTATTGGCGCTCATGAGGTTTGCATGGACCCGTTTCGCAAAGGAGCTGGAGCAAAGGGGGCAAAGGACCGGGATTTTTTCTTGAAGGCGGTCACACGGTTGGATTTCCTTCCGAAGCCATTCGTCGACAAAAAGGGGGTATTCGACGCGCTGATGACCGTGAGCGCGGGGATTCCAGCGTTTATAACTCACGCATGGACGGTGACCCAATACGCGGGGATTGTCGGCAAGAACGTCGAGATGGTTACTCCCGACCTGGTGCATGCCGCCACGCGAGAAGTGTTTGGAATGGTGAAAGGCTTAATCAAGGCTATCGAGACAAAGGACTATAAAACGCTCGCACTGATCGGAGACGCAGCGCTCGGCGAGCTTCGTGACAAAATCACTCATTGGGTGACCGAGCGTGATTCGACTGAATTCCATGCGGCGCGAATGGAGCAACAAACGATAGACCGGTTCTACGCGACTGTCAGGATGCTGATGGAGCTTGGATTCGGACGGGGTGACGCCGAACGCGATGTCGGGACGGTACAAAAGGAATGCCCTGAGATTGATGCGAAGGAGACCTTGCGTCGAGTCCTCGATATGTACCGCGATCCGAAATTCAAGACCTCGAACGGGAGTAGTAGCGAGCGGAGCGAGGGGAACGGCCGTAAGGGAGCCGAAGCGCAAGCTGGGAAGCCGGGTGAAGAAGGCGCGCCTGTTGCACAAGAAGGAGGTTCCGCAGCATTCGGTACGTTCAACCGGAGGAAGGGGAAAGGCGATCCCCGTTCGGAGACAGCGCAGGCTGACCGCTCCGGCTCTGAGGGTAAGTCGCAGGAACGTGACGTCGAGTTGACCGACAGTCTCGATCCCGCATCGGCCGAGACTATCTGATGGCGATCTTCCTGCCTCCACTGGATAATGGAGAAGCGCTGTTCAGTGCTGTTGCCAGATATGGCGACCAGATGCAGGTAACAAACTGGAAGGCGCTTCTCCAATGTGTGTTCGGATATGCGCCTCGATTACATCCTGCGTTTCTCCAAAATCTTGACCATCTCGCGTCCCAGACCGAGTTCTGTTGGGGAATGAGTGCAGAGCAGTTGATCACCGGACACACACTGATTCCCTATCTGATTCACTTCAAGGACGATCGCACCGGCGGCGGTATTAAGCGGGCGGCTCTCGGTGCTCTCAATGAGCCGCGACTTGCGAACCGGCACTTCCGCACCTGGCGGAAAACATTGCGCTTATGCAGTCAGTGCGTGGAAGATGACCTCAGAGCCGACCGGACACCCTATTGGCGGCGCGACCACCATCTTCCATGCGTCCTCGTCTGCGAAAGGCATAACACGAGGCTGCGAGAGTACGCCTACCGGGAAGTGTGGGGGCAGCGATGGCCCACCCCCGAACGGCTGGTAGGCCTCCAGGGTCTACCGCCGCTTATATCTGGCGCGTTTAATCCCGTGTGGAGATCAGTTGCCCAATTCGCGGGACGGTTACTTGATTCTGGTTGGACGCGTATTCAAAACAACTCACCAGACAGCTGGGAGAGGATCTTAAGGTCCCACTATTCGCTCGAGAACGAAGCGGGCCGGGCCGACTTTCGTTGGTCGTTCGAGGTTGCATTTGGCAGAAACGCTCTGCGGGCATTCAATGTGCCGCTATCCGGAAGTTGCGATTGGCTTTGCGGTCGACTGGAAGGTCGCTACCGATCGCTGGCACCTGTCGTCGATGTTCTCATAGCGGTGTTCTGCAGATTCCTTCAGCCATTTGATCCACGACTGGACTGGCCGGGATGTGTTGAAACCGTGAGCACTACCGGGCCTGATCATTCGGTAGGCTGGATCACCTTAGCGGGAAACCGATGTCACGCGATTTGCTGTTGCGGAACCAGATTTTCGTTTCCGATGTCACCACGCAGGTAGCAATCGTCCAGACTGACCGCACACGAGCGAGGCCCCGTGATAAGGAGTAGTCGATGGCCATTTATCTTTTCGCTCCGTACGACGACGAATTGCTACACGGATTGGTTTACCGGTACATAGAACATATGGGGGTTCACTCGCTCTCCCACTTTCGCGGGCTGACGAAGAACAGCCTTGATCTTGATTGGTGGGCAAGGGAGACTGCTGTCAGCGTGGGAATGACGGCCCGTCAAATTGCAGATAGGTTGACGCTAAGACCGTTCCTTTCAGCAACGCGCTGGTGGTCGATCCTGTGCAACGACGCTAGCCATCCCCCGCAAGGGCAGCAGCTACTTAAATCGCCTCGTGGCCCTCGTACGCTCAGATTTTGTCGAACGTGCTTCGTTCAGGACCACCGGATGGGACGGTCTCCATATTGGAGGCGTTCTCATCAGCTGCCCGGCTCGTTTTTCTGCCATATCCATGGGGAAACCTTGTACGAAACCGGTCGGGGACTTCGGCATCGCGAGCAATATGATATCGACACAGCTCTTTCGATGGGAGTACGCATCAAACTGGATTTGACCGAAACTCAGAAGAGCAATTGCGTGTCATTGGCGAAGATGGTCCATTGGATCTTGATCTCCGCTTCGGGACCGGGGACCATTCGGCATGCAGTTACGCGCTCGCGATTTCGATTTGAATTCGTTACGCCGACAGAAGAGGTAATCCGGTCGATTACCAAAACCGACCATGTCATGTCCAGCATTCTTGACCACTACGGTAAGTCGTTCATCGATTTATGTAGGGATACTTCTACAGCGAACGTGCTAATGACGTCCTATCCAATGGGACGTCTCGAAGTACTGTTGTCACACTCATTGATTGAAGCATCGTTGGATTTTATGTGGCCGAAATGCGTCAATGTTCAAGCACATCCCAAGAATGACGTCAGAGTTAACGCAGTAAAGCGAACCTCGAGTGGTTGGACCGCAGCCTGTTTGTGTGGCTGCACTTTCGACTACGTAGTGTCCACGATTTCGAAAGATGCAGCACGCTTTGAGATTACGAGCATCCGTTTGCCACCAACGGATGTGCGCCCAGTCGACACACCCGAGGAACATAAGTCGGGGTGCAGCTCGTGACTCAGGGAGCTTCGAGAAGCAGGAGTGATACCCGATGATCGAGAAACATGAGATTCCAGATGATTTTCCGCGAGGTGAACTGTTCGGTGCGGCAGCAGGGTCACGGACGGAAATGCTCGTGCAGTTGCACGACAGATTCTATCTATGTGGCGTAATACCAGAGGAAATAGTGCGGGAGAGGTATCTAGTAATTGAAGACTTGGCTCAGCAGCTTGCGTTGTGTTGCTCTCGAAGAGCTATCGAAGATCCTTCATGGTCCTTCCAGCATGATTTCGAAACCATGTGCCGAGGAGTAAGGCAAAGGATTGCGCAAGGGATCTGGAGCATCTCAGACCCCGAGTACGAATGGTTGATACGGCGAACGAAGGCGATTTTTGAATAGTGCGGTGCGGTCGGTGCATTGTAGCCAGTCAAATAGAGCGTCTCGGCGGGGCGTTATGCCCGACAGAGAGCGATATCCAAAGCAGCTTGTCCCGGGAGAAAGTACCGTTCTTCGACGTTGGTGTTCTGCGCAACCCGTCAGGTGTTGCTATTGGAATGACATGAACCAGAGAGACCGTATTGAGAGTGAATCGACATCAGAACGACACGTTTTGTTTTTGGATTTTGACGGGACAACTCACAGGCAGAGCGCGCTGCGGACAAGGCGTGGCATTGTCAGTAGCGCGCCTAACATCAAGCTCTTTGAGTTCGCTCCCGTTTTGGTCGATTGTATTAAACCGTATCCGCAACTGGAAATAGTACTTTCGACATCATGGGTGCGGGCGTTGGGTTATCAACGAGCGAAAAACGCGTTGCCGGTGGAACTTCGAGAGCGGGTTGTGGGTGCCACGTACCACTCAAAATTCTACGACGCCTGGGCATGGCCTGTGATTGGTAGGGGCATACAAGTTCTACGGTATGTCCAAACACATCATCTGACTCGTTGGGTCGCGATCGACGATGAAATTGATGGTTTTGAAGAATTCTTGAATCATGTAGTGCGGTGCGACGTGATGTTGGGCCTGGGCGATGAAGCAACTCAACGTCTACTTCGCATTCGACTTGCCGAGCAGTTTGGATGAAACGGTCATCAACTTGGGTTCATTGGCGAAGCGACGCGGTAGCTGATTCAAACTTAACCCCGCTGAGACGATATCCATGCGAAATGGGCCCGATATTTGACGATGCGGCACCGTGGCTATCTGTTGATAGTCGGTCTCTGTGCCTATTGCGCGAAGGTGGAGCATTGCATTTCGAAAGCATGAGGTACGAGAGAAGCACCTTTCCATAAAAACATTTCACGATCTTTTTTGGTGAAGGAAAGCAACACAGGAGAGGATCCAAAAAGGTCTAGTGCTGGCGCTCGCATTCCCTTGTATGGCATAGTTCGACCATTGTCTACAAACGGGGAGAAACTATGACAACGCTTGAGAAAGTACAGGCCCAAATTGCGAAGCTGCAGGCGCGCGCGGATGAATTGGTTACGAATCAGTCGTCGACGGTCATTGCGAAGATTCGCGACATGATGGAAGTGCATGGTTTGACCATTGCAGATATTGATGCGTACGTAGGGTCGAAAAAGCGTGGACGGGTGACCCAGGTGAAGCCTTCTTCGTCGGGCGTTGTGTCGGCTAAATATCGTGACCCGAAGACCGGCGCGACATGGAGCGGTCGCGGACGGGCTCCTGTTTGGATTGCTTCTGCAAAGAACAGGGACCGCTTCCTGGTAGATGGTGGAGTACAAGCTTCGAAAGCAGTTGCTGCGGCGCCGGCTAAACGGGCTGGTAACTATCCACGTGGCCCGCAGCCGGCGAAATACCGTGATCCGAAAAGCGGCGCGACCTGGAGTGGTCGCGGACGTGCGCCGGCGTGGTTGGCTGGCGTCAAGAACCTGGATGCATTTCTGATTTCGACGTTATCTGATTCGACTGCTGCCGCGAGCACGCCTGCGAAGAAGGTATCTGCCAAAAAGGTTGGAAAGCCGGCTACGGCCAAGAAGTCCGCAGCGAAAAAGTCGTCAGTTGCGAAGACCTCTGCGAAAAAGGAAGGGGCGGTCGCTGTCAAGACCGCCACGAAGAAAGCTGCTGCCAAAAAGGTTGCCGGAAAGCGGGCGATCGGTACGAAGAAGGTCGCTACGAAGAAGGTTGCTACGAAGAGGGTTGCCGTGAAAAAAGCGCCCGAGCAGACTGATTTGTTTGCACCGGCAAGCGAAGCTGCGACCGGGGCGACGGAAGCAGCAGCGTAAGCGATGTTTGGTCCTGGTCCCCAGCACGTACAGCCAGGGATGAAGCCAGGGAAGCAGATCGCCAGTTCGACGCTGGCGATTTGCGTCGACGCAAAGAACGATGACGCGTCGTCGAGCGCCGCTGATTGTCAACTGACGAAGTGCCTGTATCTAGAAAGGAAGAGGCTGGTCTTTATGGCCGGCCGAGATAGGCACAATCTCGTTGGCGACAAGCAGACGAGGTTTTCCCTGTCCGTCGCACTCGTAGAAGCCGGTGACACGCACCGCGTGGTCCAGGGAATCCCGGACAAGCTCATCGAACTTTTCGTCATACACACATCGCAAACTCCCAACGCTACTGACGTTGCGAATATCGAAACGTCGAGCATCGAGGTCGGCGGAGCGAACAGTGCCAGTGAACGTGCCGTTCCTGCTCACGCGCGCAGCTGGCTGAGCAATTGCCTGTTTAATGATCTGGCGCGAGTGTGGTGTGAGCCTCTCGGATCGCTTTTTTTGCGACAGGAAGTTTACTTCGTTGATTCCATGGTGTCCGGTCGGTGCTATACGAGATGCCGCGACCAGAATCGCGTCTCGTTCAGCAGGATCCGTTAGTCGCTCATTGAGGCCTTCGCTAATCCGGTCGGCGTCTATGTAGCCAGGAACAATGGGCAGCTTGCGTACAGCGCTCCGAACGGATTTGACAATCTCCTCCATCGAGATGGGCAGATTGAGCTGTCCTTTCCTGGTGGCGGGTTCGCCGAATTTGATGCCAACGATGATGCTTCCTTTCGTAATTCCCGCCAGCCGGGGATCAAGTTCGTCAGGTGTCTTTCCGCGCCATGCGTCTACCCCTGAAAGGCCTGCAATTGACAACGCCAGCTTGACCACATGGTCCTGCAACGAGCCGAGCACATGCGCAACGGTTCCTGCCGGAGGATTGTCGTGGCCCATCTCTGGCCCATCGAATCGTGTGACAAGGTCAGATTCGTCGATGACGCGAACGAGGGGAAAATCTTCCTCATATGAATCGCGCAGCATATCGAGGTAGGGAGCCATCGCCTCTTCGACGGGAATCCCCGCCGCGAGCGCGAGCTTTACCGCCGCTGCCATCTGGCCGCGAATCGTCGCCTCGTTCTTTCGGAAGGATTTGGTCCAGCTGCTCATATAAGAAGAATAATACCTTTTGCCCGCTCTGGCGCCAGTCCCAGCTTGAGCGCGGTTTTCGGGCCTACGCGCCTGAAAGAATCGAGAAAACATTCGTTGTTGGACGGCAGATCAAGCTGGAAATGGAGCGACCTCGAATTCCACTTGCTCCGATTCGTAAGCCAGAACTGAAACGCTGTAGACGTCTCGACTGATGTCGCCGCACGCATGTCAAGCGTGAAGTCGATGTCCTTCGGCTTTGGCAGGCGTGTCACGAAACTACCATCAACGTAAATCGGTTGCGTCCAGCGTTTTCGGATCTCCTGTGTCGCACGAAGTGCTGCGCGAATAAGTTGCTTTCTCCAGACTGTGAACCCGAACATCTCAAGAAGCTCTACCTCAGTGCAGGAATGAATGCCATCTGGAAGCAGTCCATCCGCATTGAAATCAGGCACGGACATTTTTTGTTTTGGTCTTGGTTGGTTGTATCTAATATCAGTCACCGGTGCTCTCAGTTCCGATGCCGATATTTCCCGCAAATCTGATTCAGCAATGCACACCATCGGGTGATTCCCATCGCTTATCGCAAGATTTCTTGAGAATACCATATGACTAGCTGATCCAGAGACGCCTCCGCCCAGACGGACAGGTGAGCTTTTTCAGGAGGCTTACAAAGAAGTGTGAGAGCCAAGCCCCTATCTTGCCGTGTTGTGCGCTGGACGACAAAGTTTGACGTGCTTTGATATCCCGAGCTTCAGGAATGACCGTTCGACAACGGAGCGACTTGATAAGTCACGTAGGGGGGACCCAAGTCAAGAAAGCTGTGGCGGTGCCGATATCCGAATAGGTATCTAACGTTATGAAGTCGAAAATGACTCTAGAATCTCAGCATCTCGAGGCAATGGCGTTCTGCGCTACCGTCGACGTCATCCGAAAAGCAAAGGGGAAGCGTTGCCCGGAAGACTTTCCGATGGGCTCCATCGCTCGCATGCTCGCGGAAGTCGACGTCATCAGCGATACGCTGCGGATGCTCGGCATTGAAACCTCGGTAACGACGGGATGCGATGCCGGGAGCTCAAAAGGGCTCGATGACGCCTCTGATTCGCCGCAGTTACATCTACCAACAATGAACGGGAACGCGTAACTGCGATTGCCCTCATTGCGCCGGCTTCTCTTTGGGCAACTCCCGCACGCGAAGCCGAGTTCACAGCAGCGTACGCAGTTCGTTCATCGCCTATTCGCGAGCCGCTTTTTCGCATCTTCTACCCGGAGCGAGACAGGGGCACCGATGGACAAGCGAGACGTTTGTGCCAGGAGACAGATTTCCGAGCGAGACGCTATATTGCGTGCTCGGACTGAGCGCGACACCTTTGATTGTCGAAGTGGCTCCTCTATAGGAAACTGTAGACTTCGAACCGTCTGATCGGCCCGGATGGCAATCTGGTCCTTGCTCGGTCTTGAAGTCTCCACAGTGTCACCCTGAGTGACACGTGGCGGCGTCTTCGGGTCCGGATGCGTCAAACGGCCGAGCCCGATGCGGTTGAGCGTGAGAGGTGCTCATCGACAAGTCATTGCCGCGCTGCGCCGTCGACCGGTTCAATCAATCGGCACACTCGAAGGCGATTCACTGGAACCGACGTGCCGAACAAAGAGGTTCATTGGGTAACGTGCGAAAGCGACTAATTGACACCTACTGCCTGGAATGTGGTCACGATCTTGAAGTATTCTGCAATTTCGTCTCTCAGCCATGTGTTCACGCCGTTGATGACGCTAGTATTGCCGTCGAAGATGCCCGTAAGTTGTCGGCCAGAAAACGAAGGTGGAATTCCGATTGAGTATTCCATCGAGATATAGCTACGACCAAGCCGTGCCAGAGCATCGGCGTTCGAGTCGTGCCATTGCATGCCAGGATCATCGTCATTCTCAGATTCTATTTTTTTCGCCTCTGCCATCGACGGCATGCCAATTTCGATCGGATGCCAGAAGGACGTGACTGAATGGAGTTTCCCGGCGCCATCTGATCGAACGAAGAGGTTCCAAGACCTGGGCATGACGACGAAATTCGCGAGCTCTTCCTTGAGCGAACCGAAATTCCGGTTGACGACCTCTGAGTACGCCTCGTCTAGCCGCAGGAAATGTTCACATAAGGTTTCATTGGTACCGTCCCAGTCACGCAGCCACCAGGGCTCGTTTTCGTTCCTGTTCCACCAGACAGTTGCATGTTCGAGTCCCGCGTCGTTCAGGCAACGCAGGTCTACCAGAATCTCGTCTGCGTAGACAGTTTGCTCTCGGGGAGCACGCGAGCGGTCAATCAGAAAAATTGCTCCCTGCTGCCGCTCCCAAAAGGCGAGCTGTTTCGCTATCTCAAGCGAGTTTTCGACGTTATGCCCCGATTTCAGGAGCAGCCTCAACCGGCTCAACAGACGTTCTTCGTGCCAGATGGGGCCACCGTTGAGAGTCGCTGCCTCCAGCAGACGATGGAGGGCACCGTATAGTATCTCAATGCCGATGAGTCTAGCGTCGAGTTGGGCCTGATCCAATGAGTAGCAGCGCCTGTGTTTCGGGTTTTCAGGCCCACTGGTCCCTGCAGGAGCTAGCGCGAAACTGACGGACTTCTGATCTCTAGCCAGGGAACCGTGCGCACTGACACTCGACGCATGTACACCTGTCTCTTGAAAAACAAGGTTCGGCAGGAGACTGGGGAAGAAGATCGTCGCGGGTTGCGTAAAACCGTCGGCGATCTCGTTTAGGATATGGGCCTCAAGACTTTCGTGCGACGCAATCGTCGCTCTTGGCAAGACTGGGCTTCGATAGCGCACTGCGTTGAGATAGCGCTCAAGCCCAAGCAACGATACCTGCGAAAGGAAATTTCGTTGCATTTCTGGGGTGGTCGCCAATGCAACCATCAGGATCGGGAAAAACGACTGACGATCTAGCCGCTCAGTTGGAATTGTAGTGTTATCTGGATGATTGTCGGCAGCGATGCACGCTTCTGCTCGGAGATAATCGGCCAGGGCTTCATGCTCGACGTTCAGATTCCTGCCGGTTTTGATTACGGCGCCGTGATCTACCAAATCATCCAGGAGCGTTACCTGAAGGCCTGCTCGAGCAAGCAAAGCTGTCACTTCAGAGACGGTCGCGGCCCGGTCCCAGGACGCAGTGGACACTACTGTAAGGGCATTACGTAGTTCCTCATTGAAGGTGGTCGCTTGTTGCCGCGTGCGGAGGGTAGACTCGAGCCAGAACTCGAAGATGTCGACGAGATTGGTTGGCTTGACTCGCTTGTCGATGACGAATTCAACAAGCCTGCTGAAAATCAGGGGACTGCTCGCCAAGCTGTCGATGAAGACAGGTAACCCTTCCAGGACGCGCCCCGCCATATCTGCGTCCGCCGGAGCTTTCCTGTTCCAGACGGTCTCTTCTAGCGCAAATTTTTGGTGGTCGTCGAGCGGTTGAAGATAGTACGAATTGAGGTCCAGCGCCGGAGCGGTTCCGCGTCTTGATGTTAGCGTCAAGCGCGTCTCCGGGAAGTCACGAAGGAGCAGTCTTAACTCGCGGTCCACCGTTTCGCGTTTCGTGCTCGAAAGGCGGTCGAAGGCGTCGCAAAAGAGATGCACGCCCGTGGTGCGACGAGCCTGTTCGTACATCGCCGGGGTGAAACCTGGAAGATGGGCGCGAATCCGGGCATACGCAAAATCACTGACTGTTTGGTCCTCGAGATCAGGCAACGAGACTTGCACAGGAATGGGCAGGTCGGCCACTACCAGTTGATGCATAAGGGCTTGACTGTACAGCGCTTCGAGGACGGATGTTTTCCCCATTCCCGAAGGGGCATAGATGATACTGACAGCGGGCAGCCACTGTAACGACTGATTCGAGCGGTAGAGTTTGCTTCCCCGGTCGACAACCTCCATCTCGGATAGAGTCCGGTCAATCTTTGTTGCCGTCGAAGACAGACGTTTCAGCTCCGACTCGCGATACGCATCCAGTCTCCAGGCGATATCTTCCAGTCGTGGCTCGCGGACCTCTTTTCGATATTGCTTCAACGTGTGTCGGTTCAGCAATGCTTCGATTACTGCCTGATGTCCGGCGAGGTGAGGTACCGGGCACGCGAACACCTTTTCGGACACGCTCGTGCGGCGGTATTGCCAGATCTCGAGAATTTGACCGTCCGTAACGACGTATACGAGAGCGCGAACCTGCACAGCGTATGACTCGGCTTGGCGCCGTGCCTCGTCGAATGACTCGCCGGGACGTTTCGCCTCCACCACAAAAAGAGAATGGCCAGACTCTCGAGACACCCCGTCAAACACCACGAAATCTGCAAATTTTTTCCTGGATTCGCGCCCCTCCTGAAACTCGACGGGATGTTTCGCCGCAATGTCTTTGTGTTTATAGCCTATCGCGTCCAGGAGCGATGCAATGAACTGAACCTCAACAGTAGCTTCATTCGCCTTGTCGGAAATCAGCGGTACGGATTCCCAGATCGGTTCGTTTGTCGTCATGTTTGCTGAAGGTATAGATGCTATCGACGGCCTGTTGTACGCGTCGATACCGTCGAGCCGGCGCCGATTGAAATCCAGGTAGAAATGGGCGGACTAGATACATATTATAAGTGCATGCGGGGTGCGGACGCTCGTCGGAACCTTCCGCTACGCGTCGGCGCGGTTAACCGTGTTTCGGCTCGAGGAAGTGTTAGCTCGGGGAACTATGGGAGGAAAAGACAAGGTTGGTGTGTGGCTGCTGCCTCACGCAGCGTTAGTGCGGCGTACGGATGTGTAGTGCGCAGGCAGCCCCCTCGGCACACTGCCTGGCTATCCGCGCTAGAGTGCCAAACGCGCTGCCGGTAATATTGCCGCGCCCCGAACATGGCAAACAACGCTGGACGCCCCATTGGAGACGGATGCGCGAGCAAACCTGTACGTACCAGAAAGAGCGGTCCGCGAAGTTCAATCGCTTCGGCTGTCAGTATTCGCGATTGCCGCTACATTCGTCATGAACAGTTGAAGGGAGGCATGGATGTACATAGGGTCAAAGCCGAGGAACAAATTCGTTGCACCGAGGCGCATCGCTTCGACGGCCTGCGCGGGAGTCACTGCGAAGGAAGTCAGCTCAAAACCGCGTGATTTGATTTTCTGTGAGATGGTTTGAATGGCTTGCTGCACTTCTTTATGCCCAGGTCCATCATTAAACCCCATGTTGACGGACAGGTCGAACGGCGCAGCAATTGCGCCTGAGAGCCCATCTACCGAGAGAATCGCGTCGAGAGCGCGTATTGCGTCCGGATGCTCAATCAATGCAATAACGCCGGTCTGGTCATTGGCGACCTTCGCGTAGTCAAGCATATTCGTTTGCCATGGATACTGTGTCCGGAAAGGGCCCCAGCCTCGAATCTTCAGCGTATGCGCTAACATTTGCTACCTGAAAAGCACGGTCAATCCGTACTCGAAACGCTCGGCCTATGGCGTGGCGGCAACGTTTCGGCTCGGGCCGAGACGTCCAAAAAATGAATTCGACGACGGCAATTACGGCCTCACAGAAACCATGAGTATGAAAAAGTCAAATGCAGGCGTAGCCCAGGACCAGGCATGCTGCGCAATGATGTGCCTGCGCTCATGTTCTACATCCGTCTTAACGTCTACATAAGGGTATGGATGCGATTCACCTTTTTCAGCAGGGATACAGGTCATATCATCGGCCAGGCGTTGCGTACCTCGGCTATCGCGGACGAAGGCGGGATCATGCTGACGAGCCAGAATTCGAGCACTGAATCGTCGGTGGTTCTTGACCCGAACCATCTCATTTTCGACCACGGTCAGGTTGAACCCGATGAGAGATCCGTCACGTCGGGATTCGATGAAGTCTGGCTGGGTTGGGTGAGATTTGTACCTAGAGTGTGTTAGGCACTTCGTGTAGAACCTGGTATCCTGGTCGAATGACGAAGGAAAAGCGCAAACCCTATCCGAGCGATGTGTCCGACGAGGAGTGGAGCTTCACAGCCCCGTATCTGACGCTGATGGACGTTGACGCGCCACAGCGCAAGTATGAGTTGCGCGAAATGTTTAACGCATTGCGCTGGATGGCGCGAGCGGGCGCACCGTGGCGCATGCTGCCCAACAACTTCCCGCCGTGGGAGTTGGTGTATCAGCAGACGCAGCGGTGGCTGGCGGCGGGCTGTTTCGAGAGCATGGTCAGTGATCTGCGCTCGGTCATCCGGGTCGCACAGGGACGTCAGGGACAGCCCAGTGCGGTGATCCTTGACGGGCGCACATTGCAGTCCACCTGCGAAAGCGGTCCGCGTGCGGGTTATGACGGCTACAAGCGCAAGCGTGGCAGCAAGGTGCATATGGCGGTCGACACGCTGGGCCAGTTGCTGGCCGTACACGTGACACCGGCCAACGAGCAGGAGCGCGCGCAGGTGGCGGAGCTGGCACGTCAGGTACAGCAAGCTACGGGAGAAACCGTGAAAGTGGCGTTTGCGGATCAGGGCTATACGGGTGAGGAGCCCGCGAAGGCTGCACGTGATGAAGGCATTGAGCTGCAGGTGATCAAACTGCAGGAAGCAAAAAAGGGCTTCGTTCTGCTGCCACGGCGATGGGTGGTTGAACGCAGCTTTGGATGGCTTAACCGCTTTCGACGCCTCACGCGCGACTACGAACGATTGCCCGAAACGCTTGCTGGTCTTCATTTCGTTGTCTTCGCCATGCTCATGCTGGTCCATGCAGTTCCAGTACTTCAAGGTTCCTAACACGCTCTAATCGCGACGGACAGAGCGATTCGGCACCGCAGCTTACGACTTGAAGGTACCCATGCAGAGTAGCTGGGTGTTAGATGAAAATCTGCTCCAACGATAACTGGACAATAAGCGTCATGGCCGACGATTCGCTTCGCAATTTACTGCAATCCCTTCGCCAACAGGTGCTTCGCAAAGGTGCTGATACGTTAGGAAGTCATCAGCTAAACGCGCATTGGTCCATCGCCTACGCCTGTGCGGCAGATCCGCAAAGCTGGGAAATCTATCGCGTACCGGGCCTGCACAACATGCCCGCTACCGAGTTCTATGTCAAGCATCCTGACGAAATTCAGGAAGCTATCCGGCCGCATGCAGCGTGGGAATTGTTGCGTACGCACGCCTTGCCGAAGCTAGAACTCGATGCGCGCATGACGGAGGCCGACCGGAAGCGGTATTCTTATTCCGGAAACGTGCAGTACCACGACGAAACATCTCGCGTATGGATGTCGGTCGACGTTCCTGGCGTCAGGTGGTTCGATGGCCGCGACCGAATCCGGGAAAGCTTGCTTGAAACGAAGGATGCGCTCCGAGCGAAGGTCGCGGGGATGCAGCAAAAATATAGGGAGGCTGCATCGAAAGAGCCGACGGCCAAACGGTTGCAAACCGCCGCCGCTTACGAGAAATACGTCAAGGATGAATTTCCCGCGCGGTTGCGAAAATTCGACGAAGAGAAGGCTGCAGCGCGAGATTGGCTTAGCAGGCTGGACGCCACACCTGACTTGAGCAAAACGATTTTTGCGATTGTCCGGCAGGCAGAGAATGAGGTTCGCCGGTCGATGGGTATCCCTCTAATCGGCGAGGCGTGGGTGTCAGAAACCGAGTTGCTGTACCGCGTGCGCAGACTGCTCCCGGGACAGGAAGTTATCGCCCACGGCCAACCGAGATGGCTTGGCAGACAACACCTCGACATCTGGATTCCTTCTTTGAATGTTGCTCTCGAGTATCACGGCGTGCAGCATTTTCGTGCGATTGACTACTTCGGAGGAGACGCCGCGTTCGCGAAAGGACAGGAGCGTGACCGTCGCAAGCGGGAGCTCTGCAAGCAAAACGAGGTGCGGCTCATTGAGATTGCCTACGACAGGAACGTTGACGACATCACACTATCGAATCTCATCAACCGGACCTGAAGCGTCTACGCTGACGGTCACAGCTGGAGCCAGGCACTCCAACGACGCTGGGTTAACGAAGAGCAGTCAGAACTACCGACCGCTTTGAGGTAGGGCTCAGAACGCTGCTGCGCTGACCCGCTCGCGCGATCGTGGGACAACGAAATCGATGAAGGCCCGCAGTTTCAATGGCAATCGATTCTGCTTGTCGTAGACAAGATGAACTGGACGTATAGGCGGTTCGAAGTCGTCCGGTACAACAGTGAGCTGTTCACGGCGAACGTAGTCGGCCACCTGCTAGGACATAGTGCGTATCAGGCCGGAGCCCGCAAGCCCGGCGTCGATAGCAGCGTCGATGGTATTGACGCTCAGACGCGAGCGGATGGGGATCCTTATCTCATCTCCGCCAGACCAGAAACTCCACATGCTCATCGCTGAAACGTTATCGAACAAGATGGCATTGTGCTCCGCAAGATCTTCGGGTTTTGCAGGCACGCCCCGCGTGGACAGGTAGCCAGGACTGGCGCATACGATGCGCCGAATTGCGCCTAACCACACCGCGATCAGGCTGCTGTCGGGGAGATTCCCGACTCGGAGTGCGACGTCGACTTGGTCGGCCGCCAGAATTGTTGGATGGAAAGTCAAAAACGACGCTTCCAATCGATTGTCATAGCTGCATTTCCGTCGATGCTGGTTGTTCTTGGTTTTCACGGATGCATATAGCCGCAGCCGGCATCGGTTTGTTTCAACAGTGCGCGTTACACCGAGTCTGGCGGCTGTGGTTTGGCGGGCGAGCCTCTCGGATCAGGCAGTTGCAGGACCGCCAGTACGTGTAATCAAGGAGCCGCCCAGTGGACGTCGGAATCTGGTTCAAACGGCAGCACGCCCAACGATTTGTTCGAAGATTTTCCACAAATCATCAGGTATGAGATTAAGTGTCATGAAGCTATTGCTCAACTTGCCTGGCGGTAGCGGATACGGTTTGAATGCGTTCCGAGCTGTGGCAGCAAGTTCATGGTCGTCGTACTCGATAAACCAGCGCGGATAGCTGAGGCATAAACCGCCCCTGAACCTCACCGGAACGCGTTCGAGAAAGTGAGGGTCAATTTCCGGAAGCTCTTTTTTCATCTCATCCCAGACAGAATCCACCACGTTCTGAAGCTCATGAGCTGGTAAATCCTTGAACAGACCGCCGTTGCCTCGTCGAAGACCGTCGACCTGATACAGACGCTCGTGAACTTTGGGATTCTCAAGCCAGAGACATAGCCAGATGTTCAAGGGGTCGAAAAGGTAATTTTCTATACCGTTTCTTTCGGTGACAAACAGGCCGTCGGCTGGCTCGTTTCGATTTGGTAGCGAGTCCCTGTCGAGGACGCCATAGAATCGCTCGAAGTTCCACTTTCGAAGGTAGTCCACTGTATCGCGTACCTTCGCGCAGCCATCGCGCGTCAGGAACGCGACACCCGGAAACTGTGGCATTCCCGCTTCGGTCATAAGAGTCCACAAGTCTTTATAAAAGGGCTCATCGGTTTGCCCTTCGATAACGACAAATTTTGTGGCTGAATCTACTGCTACAAATCCTCCCGTCAGCCGGGCGATCACCTCGGATACGTTCTTAACGGGCTCAATGCGCGATTCACCTGTACGTTTGATCTCAAACACTGAATCTCGAGGTGCGAGGGCGACCGTGCTCGGGGAGTGGGTCGTCATAATGACTCGGGCGCCGTACTGATCCACCATGACTGTCTTGAGTACATCGATGTACTGCTTCGTCAGGGACGGATGCAGGTGTGCGTCCGGCTCGTCCATCAGGATGACGTCGAAATGGCGTTCGGCTGTCTGTGTCAGAAAGCGCCATGACACGACAGCAAGCATCGCGCGTTCGCCCGCCGACAGCGAGCTTGCCCTTATGTGAATATTTCGATCGATGTCGAGAAAGACAGGATCATACTGCTGAAGGCCTCGTCCAAAGACCGTCGAGAAGGAAATCTCCGGTGGGACGCATCGAAACTTGATTCCCGCCTCCTCGCAGTACCGATTCATCAGATCCCACGGTGCATCGCCGAGCAACTTCATGGCAGATGAGAGATCTTCGGCAGTCTTGCATCGCTCTTTTGCCGCCATAACCAGGAGCTGATAAGCGACGAAATACGCGGCGGGATTTGACGTCGTACCTATACCCGCCACGATGATCCGTGGGGTCAGCTTTGCTTCGAACTCAGCCCAGCTAGGGGCGGATCTGTGAATCTGTACGGCGCCGTCGGCGAGTGGAGTCCGGTTTTCGATCCAGTCTGCATATAAGGGGTTGCTCCGCCAGTTGGCCGCGTTTTGGCTCGGCGCGTTGTACAAATGGTGGACCTGCTGGACAACCGCGTCGATTGAGACGGGAGCCCACTCTTCATGGGGCCGGCGAGCATCGACGTAGATAGCGTTGACACCTTTGCCGGTGGGTTCTCCATCTATCAACATGCTCACCATAATTTTCTTTGCGGTTTGCAAGCCTCCAGCATGAGAGTCGAATACCTGCACCCCATATGACGCCGCCAGGAGTTCCATAAGATGTGTTTTTCCCGCTCCGTTTTCCCCGGTGATCACGGCGAACGGTGGGACATCACGCCAGACCATGGGTTGGATCGAGATATAGTTTTCGCGAAATTCGTATGTAATGTTTTTGGACTTCATGACTTATCTTTTCCGTTTTCTGAATATCTCGTGACTAACAGCTAAGGCCTGCCTCAGTCCGCATCGGTGCGCGATACCTCGAAGACTCACCGGCTCCCGCGTCGCCGGCTCTTTGCCAAGGCATATTCGCACTGAACGCGTTCGACAATTTTGTCATGTCGTGAAGGCGGGAATTACGCGGGGCTGCTGAGCGATCTAGGGAGCCCAGGTTCAAGCGTCCGCACACTTGTATGATTGCGAAGGGGCATCGAACTGGTCCTGCATGATACGACAGTCCATGTGATTCTTTCGGGGCCGACACGAACGCAGAGAGACCTGCCGCTGCGTGTTTTGACTTCTATCGAAGTGAACGGCGCTGACAACAGCGGTCGATCGCGAGCTTCATTTCGAAAACAGAACGATCTTCGATGTTGCGAAGTAGTGACCAGGCGGGTCGAGTCCGTCTTGCTGCTGGGAGCGACTGTCGATACGTTCGAATCGGATAAGGCGGAGGGGGCAATCGATTTGACGGACAGGACGTCGTCTGCGAGAGGAGGACGGTCCGAGGCGGGGATGAGACAACCCAGGTTGATCCTGGTCTTGGCGATGTGCTTCGTGCGATGGGAGCACTAGTGCAGTACCCCAGCAATAGAACCTGCTCCGGACGGCCGCGCAACGCTACCTTGGGATTGACGCTTGTCCGGCCAGGTCATTGACTGAAAGCGATGCAGCTGCGTTCAGAGTTCCACACATCATGCTGCGGGCTTGGTGCGGGTCTGCAGCGGCGGGAATAGCCCATCGAGGTCGGTCTTGAACGTGTTGTTGAACAGGTTCGTGATGAAGCTGAATGCCGTCTCGGCGACGATGTCGATGATCTGCGCGTCGGTATAGTCGGCCGCACGCACCGCTTCGACATTAGCGTCTTCGATCTGGCCGCGTGAGGTCGCGATCTTGTATGCGAACTGCAGTGCTGCATCGGCCTGCGGGTCCGTCGAACGTCCTTCGCGGTTGAGTTCCTCTCCTCACATGGAGCACTGCGCCAATTGCCTACCTCGGTCAAGGCGCGCACACAGATCCGCAAGAATGGTTAAACTGGTGGGATGCTAGCCAACCGCTTCGACGCTTATCGATTGCTCCGTAGCCTTGCAGCGCCAGCGCGGCTTATTCGACATGTGGAACTCGTCGGCGAGGCTGGCGATGCGCTCATCGGCAATCTACTGGCGCGCGGGATTCATTTCGATGCGCAACTCGTTGAATGTGGAATCGCCATTCACGATGTTGGCAAAATCCTCTTTCCCGCAGAGCTTGATGGACCGGGAAGCTCACATGAAAGCGCAGGTGAGCGCCTGCTACTCGAGAAAGGCGTCGATCCACGCATAGCGCATTGTTGCGTGTCTCATGCAGCATGGGCTGGCAACGACGTTACGTTTGAGGAGCGGCTGATTGCCCTCGCTGACAAACTGTGGAAGGGAAAACGGGAGGACGCGCTCGAGCTTCTGGTTATTGATAGCGTCGCGGAGCGGGCGGGTTGTACCCGCTGGGACCTGTTTGCCGAGTTCGATTCTCTGTTTGAAGACATTGCCGCAGGAGCCGCCGACCGGCTGGAGCGAAGTAAAGCTGTGTGAGCGTTCACTGATGCGAGTAAGCGGGGACATTAAAGACTTTCGTGTGAAGATACGAGAGCACCCGTACCGCTTTAATGCCCGCCCCGCATTCAGTCAGTTACGATGCTTGATGCTGGCGATACAATGCTTCGCCGATGCGTCGTACCAGTCCGACGATAAGGGCATTTCCCATCAACATTGCGCGAGTAACATCCGAAACACCGGCGTTGGCCGTGAACCCGCGCGGGAAGCCATTGAGTGCCTCAAGCTCTTCGGGCGTCAGTCTCCGAATGAGGCCGCTCGACTCGCGTACGGCGTGTTTAGTCCGGGACGCTGAGTTCCCGCCTTCTGACGTGATGATGGTTCTTGAGGGCTTGTCGAGCGGGTCCGGGAAAGCCATCGCGCCCTCGGAGTACGTGTAATCGAAGCCGTTTTTGCTTCGCGGGATTGCTTTCGGTCCTTTAGCTGCTTTCCACGCATCTTCCTGCTCAGGTCGTACATGGAATGAGGTGGGCACTGGTCCGGTGTCGCGAACGATGTCACCAAGAGTCAACGGGGTAGGGTGGCCGCAATATTCGGTGTAGTCGGGAATAAGGGCGGCGCGGACACTGCAAGTATGGACATGGCCGGCGAGCATCAGACCGACGTTGGCGAATCGCGTCTTGCCGTTCGACAACGGGCGGTACGAGAGTTGTTCGTCGAACGGGTCGTCGCGCAACGTCAAAGCGGGTTCAACGGCGTCCAGTGGATTCGTTGCGTCGCACGGGAAGGCCGATGCGAGGACCGTGTTTGACACCCATTGCGCGCTGGCACGACCCAGCGCTGCCTGCTGACGCTTATAGACCTCAGTGCTATGGTGATAAGCAACGATGAAAATACGTCGACGCCGCTGTGGATGGCCGTAGTCGGCAGCATTGATAATTCGCCATTCCGCCGCATAGCCGAATGAGTTCAGCGTTGCGAGGATGACGGCGAAATCGCGCCCTCGGCATGACGCGGGCGAGGAGATAAGTCGGTCGACGTTCTCGAGTATGAGGTATTTAACTGGCTCATCATCCTCCAGGCGCTGCCCGAGCAGCTTGGCGATGGACCACCATAAGACGCCTTTCTTGCCGGCGAGGCCATCAGAGGCGGATAGTGGTTTGGCGACGCTATAGTCTTGACACGGAAATCCAGCAACAAGGACGTCGGGACGCGCTGCGCGAATAGCGTTTTGGCCGTTTTCAGATTCGAGAACCTTGAAGATGTCTTCGTTGATATGCGTCCCCTCCGGCCAATGGGAACAGTAGATTTCGCTGGCATGCTGTTTCTTTCTTGATGGCTCGAACTGGTTCGAGAGCGTGACGTCATATGGGAAGCCATAAACCGCTTCAAGGCCGAGCCGGAAACCACCGACTCCCGCGAAGAGTTCGACGACGTTAAGTTTTTCGTGTTGTTGCTTTTGCACCGACATCCTGTTTCCTCGTTACGTTGGAAACAGGTGAAGCAACCGTTTTTATTTAAGTACTCTAAAGGTGCTGTGCAACAACCAGAACTAAATGCATCCACGCGAAGTACATAAGCTTTTAGCGCGAGCGACCTTAATCTGTTGAGTTGGATTTCGACCGGCGCACGTGAGAATGAACTCGATAAAAATGGAGCTACAGGCGGATCAGCGAGCCGGTGCATGCGCGCGCATGCGTGCGCATGCGTGCAAGGTGCGCCGTTGGTGCATCGTGATGGGGAAATAGGGGGTTAAGGAGATTTCACCGGTCCTGACATTTAGGTGCTAGTTTTGCCGACTGAACCGGAGAATTCAGGAGTTGAAGCCGGCGCGCGCGTCTGAAGGTGCCGTCGGATCGTGACATGACGCGTCTGGAGGCCACTTGAACTCGTGTTCGGGCGTCGATTCAAACGGAGCTTTTGTCTGGCGAGCGCGAGCCTTTGCGGTCGTGACGGAAGCTAGTCGAGCACAGTTTCAGGAAATCTCTCGGGTGACGGGCTTCGGAAACGTCTTGAATGCGCCGGAGAGTCTTTTGCATGAGCAGACCCGTCAGCTATTTGTCGTGCCTCAGGAGTTATTCACCAACAATGTCGATCGGCTACCGGTGGAGACCGTAGGCGTGGCGAACCATGCAATGGTGAGGATCGAACGATTCGAGGAGTCTTGTAAGGAAGAGGGTGCTCTGGTCGCGCGTTTGGACATACATCGTTATCGCGGATCGATCAGTGGGCTATTGGCCATAGCGGAGCGATCGACGATCAGCGTCGGTCCCATGGGCCAGACATTGAGGAAAGACGTTTGGGAAGTTGTGAGGGCTTTGCTTCAAAAGACCTTTCAGCAGATGCCGAGGCGGGGGAACTGATGATGCGGTCGACGTTCTCGGGGATGAATCCGCATGGTTTGCTCGATGTGCGGTTGCACCGCGAAGGAGTAGTATTGGTTGAATGAGCCCACGCGCCCGGGCGGCGCGCAACTCCGGGAGGCACGATGGCAAAGTTCAAACCAGACGAACGTCAGCAGAAGCTGATCGAGACGGCGCGGCGTAGCCATCGGGAAGCGCAGGCTCGCGGGCGATTTGCGCCGAGGCGGCTCGTTGAGAAATGGAGCAGCGAGGCGGGGATTATGTCGCCACGGGAGACGGGCTCGAGCGAGCGCGCCGGGGACGACGATTCGGGACCAGAGGGCCACGAGAAGTGAGGCGGTGTATCAATAGGCGGCGTTCGCTTTGAGCGGTGCTCGGAGCCACGTGGACCTCTTCGTGCTCGGCCTTCGATGTTTGGGGCCATTGCATCGGGAGGTAATCGAGGGAGCAATCGAGTCCGGTGGACGGTAAGTACCTGCGGTATTGGTCCCGATTCGCTTGTATGAGAGACGGCTGCCGGGTGGACGCTCGGATTGGTACTGGGGGATCAGGATGATGCTTGAGCGCGAACTGATAGCCCTATTAGAACGAGCTGACCTCGACAGCACGGTGCTCTTTCTCGACGGTTACGCAGATCTGTCGGAGGTCGACGAGGTGTTTGACGTGATTGTTCCGGTGGAGGAGTGGACTCACGAGCAGGGAAAGCACGGCGGCGCTGAATACAGCGTGCGTTACCCTGACGCATTCGAGCCATGCGACGAGGAATACACGGATGTTACCCATGTCGCTCAGCGTGTCGCGTTGATTACAAATGGCCCGACGAACTACCGCCGACGAGGCCTCAGCGAACGGCAGGGCAGCTGAGTCGTTCAATGTACGCTCTGCCCGCTACTCAATGTCTGCATGCCGATGGTACGATTGCCCGGAATTAATGCCCCGCGACTCGAAATCTTGTGGGGCGAGGGGCCGATTCAAGCCTCGCTCCTTCTACCGCACGGTGCTCGAACGACGGTTTGCATCGTCTCAGTCCTTCGCGATGCCATCGGCTTGTGAGATTTTTTGCCGGACTGCTTTTCCGATGGTTGAGGTTAGCGCATATCGGAGGATCGTTATGTCCGAACACGAATGCCCTCCTGGCGAAGACCCGGAGATAGTTTGCCTGCTTCGTTGGTCTATACGCGAGTTCGAAAACGGCAAAAGGTACTTTGTCGGGTTCAGTCGAGAAACTCGGGACAATCGTGTGAGCAGAGAAATTGTGCATCTTGATGTCGCCGCCCGCATAGGACGCACTGTCAGCGGTGGCGTCTACTACCTCGTGGGCCCAAGCGGCGGGAGTAGCTATACCGAGCACGAGTTCAACCGTGTTGCGGAGGTTATCGGTGAAGGCGGTGCATGGCGCGACGTGACTGCTGAGTTCATTTCTGATTGCCACGTTGCAGGGCCGGACAACCCCAATGAGCTTTCGCTCGAGGTAGCTGCGTCGATGCTATTCGTTTCGCGTGCTTATGTGCGGCGGCTCATCGACGATGGGCGACTTCCCGCGTGCACAGGCGAGAATGGGATTCCCACGGATATCCCTATCGGCGGTTCAAGCGCTCCATCACGAGATGCGTACCAAGCAAAAGGAAGCTCTCGTAGTTCTGATGGGTGAATCTCAGAGAGTCGGCCTTTACGATGCCAAAGCTGAGGTTCATTCAGAGCGCCGAAAGCCTGACGGCGACAAAGCATAGACGGCCTTCACCACAGGCGGGCTGTTCTTTCGTCGTGCAGTCGAATGCGCACGGAGTCGACGGCAATGTCATCCGAATCGGACAGTACGCGATAACGAGGTGCCAGTGAACATGCCCACAAGCCAGCGATATCACGAAGGTGACAAGAGCCAAGCCATTTGCTCGAACTGCCGCGAGATAGTCCCAACCACGTTCAGGTATCGCGATATGCCGTTCAGCGACGGCAGTGGGATCGCTCGGAATATGCTGGTGTCCGTGTGCGACAAGTGCCAGACGGTTGTCGCGATCCCCGCTCAGTCCAAACCGGATATCAATTAAGCTTTTGTGTCAATTCCCCAAGTCAAAGCGGGCATAGCACTTCTACGCATCAGCATCTTAATCTTGGGCAAGCTTTGCCGCTCGCTTCAGGAATTCACCGAAGCTTACCAGGTTGCGCTTCTTGCGTTGCTTCTCGCCCCGTCCCACTCCTGTCGCGGCCAGAGATACGTCATTTGTCGATCTGGGCGGCGGCATCGCGACAGGTCAAGTCGCTGCTGATACCGGCGCAGCACGCTCGATGACAGCACCGGGTATCGACATCATTGCCTTCGTGACTTCGCTGGTCAAAAGGACGCAGGTACGCCGGTAGTTAAGTTCAACACCTGGAAGCATGTCTGCGAAACGCTCCTCTATTTCGCCGGCATGCATCATGAGCATTGCGGAATAGGCGAATGCCTCACTACCTTGCCCTTCCTCGGTCCGAAGTCTCTCAAATGCTAGCCCGTCAGGTGGTACGCCCGTCGCAAGAAACCATGGCTCTCGGGGTGAAAGGAACGCAAAGCCAAGCTGGCCCGAACTCTTCGCCTTATCGATTGCCAGCCTAAACTCGGGGTCGGTGGGATCGGCCAACCAGATGAACTGGGCGTGCCCAATCTGCAGGCAAAACGCCAGCACGTAGCAGGCGAAGCCCTCGACCGTTGCAATGCGAAGGTTCGATCCCTGGTTGCCGACCGCAGTAGCATTGAACTTTTTTGGGTCTACTGCGGTGGTAAAGACGGGCGACGCAGCGTTCATTTGTGCGGCGTCTTCGAAGAGTTCGGCGAACGTGCTCGCGCGACCGAGCGTGGCACCGTAGATCGGTACATAGTCCGTCACTTCTGAAGTCAATTTGGCGCGCGGCATCGATGTAGGCATCACTCCCTCTAAAGGCGATCAATGAGACGGGCCGAATCATATCGGACGCGATTGAAGGGTGCAATGGTAAAAACCTAAGTTAATCATGGTGTTAGTGTTATCAATTGAATTTTTTTCCATTGAAAATGACCCTGCGTATCATAAATTGCCGTTTCCGCTTCTATACGAATGGTAATTCACTGACGACAATCAAATTAGGAGAAATCGACTCAAACCGTTGCGACGAATGTGGGGCTGATGGTCACGGGTGCAGAGGCGCGCGACAACTCGGCCAAATGTAGCGGGCGCGGGTTTCCCTCCGATCCTCAAGCGCGCATTGGCGACTATGTCAACGACGTCCCAATCCCGTTCACGACGTCGACTATCTGCTCAAATTTGAGCAGATGCTGAGCAGATATCTGCGCACATCTTCGCCAGAGCCACGTGCGCGTTTGCGGCGAGCTGACGCGGTTTCGATTTTCACGGACCGCGCTCAGCTAATGAATGTCATCTTTGAAACACCTAGCGCCACGGGGAATACTCCGCGCAACGGTTAGCGGGCGAGTTGTTCGACTGCGTAATCGCCACTTCGTGCCCAGTGTCTGAGCGGCCGGACTACTCCGGTGATTGGACGACTGCGCGAAAGGTCTTCAACGAACCTGCTTACGTAAACGTGCCTCGGAAGGTTTGTGCGACGCAGTTGATCGACACGGACCTCGAAGGGTACGGTCTCGTTCTCCCATTCGATTTGAAGGCCAGTGACAGCTGAGTAATACGTGTTCTCGAATATGAACTGCTGGAAAGGGTAGGTGACCAGTACAGTCTCAATTTTCGACACGTACAGGATTGGCAGTTGGGCGCGGAATCGCCGGAACACGCTCTCACGAAGCGCTTCGAAATCAAACAGCGCACGCCCATCGTCCAGTCCCATCACAGGTATGAGTGGCGGAGTACCGTCCTCCTCGATGACCAGCTCGCGAAACAATACACCGTTGTTTTTGGAATGAAAAATAAATGATGCGTCGAGGTTTGCTGAAAGAGGGACGACTACAGCCGACTTCTCGAGAACAAACTCCCGGAGCGACTGCGGAACATCGTCGCGTGATATCAGGTAGCATGTGTCTAGCTTCGACTTCGCACGCTCTCGTATATGCTCCAGCATTGAAGTGAGTTCCTGAACGCGGTGCCGGTGGACCAGCGGCGCGCTCGTGACACGATTACATCCTGCAAGCGCG
The DNA here is from genome assembly GCF_900100565.1 of Paraburkholderia steynii. NCBI lineage: Bacteria > Pseudomonadati > Pseudomonadota > Betaproteobacteria > Burkholderiales > Burkholderiaceae > Paraburkholderia > Paraburkholderia steynii. The sequence continues at coordinate 42,401 of NZ_FNDI01000045.1, forward strand.
CGGGTTTCATCGCGAAACAAGATGATGGCTGCGTCGTCAACGGCGTCCGCGATAACTTCTTTGCTCCAGCAAGGGAAAGCATGTCGTAGAGTTTCTCGCACGGCACTGTTATCGAGCTTTGTATAGGCTGCGGTTGACGATTCGTGTGTTCCGCTCTCGTATAGGTGTGTTGCTATCTTTTCGAGCCTTTCGGCAAGACACAAGAGTCTGCCGAGGCGGCGCGCAAAATGGTCAGTGAGACTGGATGCGTCTATCTCGACAGCGAATTCTGGATTGTCTTCTCGCAACCAGCAGATAAACGTTGCGACGTCTATTGGACCATCAAGATATTCGTTGTTTTTCCTTCTCAGGTCTTCGAGAAGTTTGCATGCGTGTGAGAGTCCATGCCGAATGAGTTCGGTCGACTCAGGGTGAGGGCAAGAGATGATAACTGGCATAAGGTGTACCCAAGTATTGGAGAGGTGTCAATCAATGCAGCTTTGCTTTGTCTAAAAGCCCGAGTGCGCCTACATTGGACGTGCGTCATCGACGATGACTCGCACCGCGTTTAGCGAGGCGCTCTAGGGAATGACTACGGAGAATTAAATTTCACCGTCGTGGATGTATCGCTCATCAAATATCCGCATGTACTCCGCTGCATGAGCAATTTCCCGCCACGCCCTGATTTCCTCCTGCGTCAGGATTTGAATGTGGCACGCGACGGCATGGGCGACGTACATGCGCTCATCCAGATAGTCATTGACGGGATATCTTGTGAGACACGTGGCATCGTCGAATGCCCACAGTACGTAGAATGCGGATTCGTTAGGGGTCTTAGCAGAGTAAATTGCTGAAAGCGTCAGGGCGATTTTCCCGTCGGCGAGCATCATGCATGCGACTTGTCTGCCATCCTCGCCAGGTTTGGTTCCAACCTCAATATAAGGGCTGGCGTGGTCAATCGCGCTTGAATATACCCCGCGAAGCACGACGACCAATACATTAATGGTTCTGATAATGGGCTGTTTGAATAGCTTGGCGGTCTTTACCACGAATGCTGTGGACTTTACCTGCTCTGTTGTCATTTTTTTAATCTCGCCTAGAACTGGCTGGTTAATATCTTCGGCTTTGATATATTGGGATGTAGGTGGCGCGAGAAGAGAGAACATGTTGTGGCTTTTTAAATGGCTAAGTTTTAAATAACTGGCCCTGCAGCTGCGAATTGTCAGAATGGGGGGAAGGCACGTCGGCGCTGTTGTCCATGCTGACCCGTAAGCTACCGGGTGTTATGGGGTAGATGCGGTGTGATTGATGTGAATGAGTTGTGAGCGGCCGGCTCAATCCTCATCACAAAGGTCGACGAAGTCGAAAATTCCAATGTAGTTCGCAGTTGCTGCGGTGTTTTGCCAGGCCCGAATCTCCTCGTGGGTCAGCGGATTGTGGTCTTCTGCGATAGCGTTCGCTATTTGCAGTTCATGACGAATGTCGTCGTCAATGTAGTGCGTTGAAAGGTGCGCTTCATCGTCGAATAGCCACAGGATATGAAATTCATCGTCCACGTCCATATCGGCCCAATGTGCGACCATCGTGGCCAAAGCGACGGTTTCGTCGGCCAGCATGAAGCACGACAGTCGTGCGCCATCCGCGCGAGGTTTGACGTCAGAAGGAAAATGCGAGTCCACGTCTCCGATTGCGTTGGAATTGATCCCGAACAACGGGACGACGACAATTTTGCTGCCGGAGAACTCCGTGTCCACATCGGTCAGTTGACTCCCCCTGATGATGTAGCTCGTCCGGGTGGGACGTTCGAGTGAACTGATGCGGATGCGCTCGAGGATGAGCATGTTGAAGGCGTACTCGTCGCATTCCAAGGTTTCGCAAAGTGAATCGAAGTAGGTGTTCATAGAAAAATAAAGCGAAATTGATTAGTTAATTGCGTGGCGTCTTATCTTGTGAGAATCAACACCGAAGCTTGTGTTTGAGTGAGATTAAGTGGAATTCTTGTATAAATCAACTGTTGGCGAAAGATATCCAATTATTTATACGCCGTATAAATTCTTATGCGATGAATTAGAATTCAAGAAATCCCGCGTAGTCGCGGAAAATTGCGGACCGTGATTAAACGCGGGCTAGCTTTCCAGCCGCCTATGAGCGTCAATCAATGTTCGGCGAGCGCTTCGCGGCGTGACTGCGTGTCAGTTGCAGACACGACTGAACAGGATGAACTAAGTGCATTTGAGTCCGGGTTCATCGTGCAGAGATAGATTTCCTGCATCGCCGATACGACGCTATCAGAGTAAAGCCGTCTTCTCGGGCTAGGATGCTGCGGATGCGGTGCGACCGGATAAAACCGGGAGCAATACATGTTTTCTCGCATGTGGACCTTTTCCAAAATGCCGGATGACCTGAATCTATCCTCTGTCGAAGCGCTTGAACTCAACGATGCCGAATGTCCCGATGACATCGGAGTTAACGCGGAGGAGGACGACTACGACCCTCCGCTCCCGTACGACTATCGCGAGCAATGGGCTGAGAATCCAGTGGAGTGGGCGCTGTCCTACGCCGATGACCTGATTCGAAGGTTCGAGTGCGGTCCCGATTTCTACCGGAGCCTCGACTCCGCCATTATTGAACAGTGGTTATTTGAGGACTATCCTGACCTCCGGGAGACGCTTAGCATTGACGGCGCAATGAACGCTTTCCGTATCGGTCTGGTTCAACGCTGCAGGATGCATCAGGCAGCAGCTATGCTTGCGAGCATGTTCGTCGACGTACCTATCGGAGCTGTTAGACCCGTTGACTCACTCATCGCAGCGTGCGAAGAATTTTTCCCTGGTTGGTTGTCGATTATCATGACCGAACCTCGATGGAAATGGTCAGCGACACTGCCTGGGCCAATTGCAGAGCTACGCCGAAACTGGCCCGAAAGAGAATCCTTGCGGGCGCACGACAGTGGACGCCGTGTCCCGTATTCGCGTAGGTCGGATTGGCTTTGCATTGATGCGATGGATGATGGCCAGCATGGTGTCACGGCGTATCTACTGGAGGGCCCAACTTTTCCTGCGTCGATGAGATGGTGTACCCGAGAGCGTTGCGCTCTGGCGGTACATGCTCCTGCCGGAGCGACTGTGGAATCTCTCGCGGGTTGGGACGGCGTGGCACTGGCTGTATCTGGAGACGGTCAGCAGGCATCGCTGGATTTGTCATTCGGACTCGGAACGTTATCGCTGTCAGCGACGGAGCACGGGGCGGTGCTTTTGAGATTCCGTAATCGCGTGCCAGTTGTCTACATGCTGGAAGGCGAACACCTCCTGGTCGAGTACGAATGGAATCCAATTGCATTCGGACGAGAGTATTTGCGACTGGCGAGAGAGACGAGAGTGGTGAGTGGCGTGGCCGATCTTCCGCCGCATCTCACCGGCCGTTTGCGCGAGGACACCATTCGGATTGACAGAATCTGGCCTGCGAAGCTGAAGACATTTCAGGATGGCGACGACGACTCGATACCATTTTGATGCTGCGGCGGTGTGGGATTGCGGCGAGGCAGCGACAGGAATTTGAGTCTGGTTCGGCACCGACATCACAAGACGTACAGGGTAGCCAAGCTCGTTAGCGATAGAGAAGCGGTGTCAGAGAAAAAAGCCCGCCGTAAAGGCGGGCTTCTACGAACATGAACGTGCGGTGTTCAGGCGGCTGCATCCTTAAGCTTCTTGAGCGCACGTACTTTCAGGCGGACCGTTGCAGGCTTGGCGTCAAACCAGCGCTCCTCGCCCGTAAACGGGTCTTTGCCGAAACGCTTCTTCTTCGCCGGCACTTGCTGAACGCCGATCTTGAGCAGGCCCGACAGCGTAAACTCGCCGGCTCCCTTCTTGTGAACCGAACCTAGGATCGTGTCTTCAAGCGCGGCGAGAATTGCCTTTGCCTCCTTCGGTTCGACGCCAGCCTGCGTTGCCACGTGAGTGGCGAGGGAGGCCTTGGTGAATGTTTCTTTCAGGGGCTTCGCCGTTGCGCTCGCGGTTGCTGCTTTTGCTGTTGCGGTCTTCTTCGCTGCTGATTTTGCCGCTGCCTTCAGTGCTGCAGCTTTTGCGGTCTTCGTCGCCATCGACATCCTCATTTAGGGTTAGAGAGCCGCTTAAGACGAGGCACCCCGAGGCTCAGGAGCGCTCGGCACATGCGTCGACTTAAGCTGGAGGCTAGCGTAGCAACGGTTGAGGGGCTAGGCAAGCGACAGACCCCTTAAAACAGGGTTTTTTGCGACGTTTGTGGCGGAGATGTCGAACAAATGTCGATACCGTTTCATTCTGAGGGGCGCGTCAGCAGTGGTGACCAGCGATGATAATGGTGACGGAGGAAAGGCGCTGGCCGGAATATCGCAGCAGTGTAGAGATTCCTGCACCACATACGCATGCGACTACAGCCGATGCGATGCCGTGGCGTCCAACACCGGAGCGCGACTTGCATCGGGCCAGAGCCATCCATCGCACTAGACGGCATTCTCGCCGGAACGAGGAGGTTTCTTGTGATGGAATACCGCCGCAATCGCAGTGCTTTCGCGGCGGTTCGGTTCATTATTGATCGGCCTGGAGAGCGGCCGCTGCGTGGCTCCCCAGCTTCCGGGGCGGTTCACGATACGGTTTTCCCGAGTACCAACCAGCTCAATTGGTGCAGCGCCGGGAATTAGTAACACCGCTGCACTCTGATGCGCATCAGCGGCGGAGAATTCATACCCCTTACCAGTTCGTCGCTCGCTCAACGCACACCAAACCAGGCACCAAGATCCGCTCGGCGAGCCAGGCGGTGAATACCTCCTTTTTGCAACGAGCAGCGTGTCACGCCCGACAGAGCCCCAGAAGACCGGATTGCGTATTTCGGACGAACGTGACCGGCCGTTTCGGGATGGTGACCGGCGATTTCGGCAACGTGACCGGGCATTTCGGGAACGTGACCGAGCGGACCGGAAGGCAGGATTGGCGTTGCGCATGACATCAACTACGCGGGCTATGCTCGCCGGCTTTTGCCGGAGAGAGCATGCCCGCGCACCGGATGAACATGCGCATGATCAAGGACGTTATACGACTTAAATTCGACGGCGGTTTCTCGCACGATCGGATCGCCGCGTCACTGGGCATATCCAAGGGCGTGGTCACGAAGTACATCGGACTGGCCGGTGCCGCCGGGCTGGACTGGGCAAGCGCCTGCGATATGGATGAAGGCGAACTCGAGCGGCGGCTTCTCGGCAAACCCACCGGGCCGGCAGGCTACGCCCAGCCCGACTACGGACGCATCCATCAGGAGCTGCGTCGCAAGGGCATGACGCTGACGTTGCTGTGGGAGGAGTACCAGGCCGAGTTCGCGGACCGGCAGACCTACCGCTATACGCAGTTCTGCGAGCACTACAAGGCGTTCACGAAACGCCTGAAGCGCTCGATGCGTCAGATTCACCGCGCCGGCGAGAAGCTGTTTGTCGACTTCGCCGGCCCCACGTTGCCGCTGACGACTGGACGCCGCGCGCACATCTTCGTGGCGGCCATGGGCGCATCGAGCTACACATTCGCCTGTGCGACGCCGGCCGAAACGATGGAGGACTGGCTGGGCGGCATCGCACGTGCGCTGACCTTCTATGGCGGCGTGCCGCAGCTGATCGTGCCGGATAACCCGCGCGCGATGATTGCCGATCCCGATCGCTATGAACCTCGCGCCGGCGACACCGTGCTGGACTTTGCGCGTCACTACGGCACGTCATTCCTTCCTGCACGCGTATATCGTCCGCAGGACAAACCGAAGGTAGAGGTTGCGGTCCAGGTCGTCGAACGCTGGATCATGGCGCGCCTGCGTCATCATCGGTTTGAGTCGGTCCACTCGGTCAATGAGGCGATCCGCCCGCTGCTCAGGAACCTGAATGAGAGGCCGTTCCAGAAGCTGCCGGGATGTCGCGCCAGCGCATTCGCCCAGCTGGACGCGCCGGCACTGCAGCCGCTGCCGGCACAGCCCTATGAGCTCGCGCGCTTCAAGACAGTGACGGTTCACATCGACTATCACGTCGAGATCAACAAACACCGCTACAGCGTGCCGCACGCGCTTGTCGGTCTCAAGCTCGATGCGCGCATCACGGCGGGCGCTGTCGAACTGCTGCATCGCGGTCGCCGTGTCGCCAGCCACGCACGCAACGACCGCGCAGGCGGCTACACCACCGTCGTCGAGCACATGCCGGCGGCGCACCGCGCTCATCTGGAATGGACGCCGCAGCGGCTGATTCATTGGGGACAGCAGATCGGCGCGGCAACCGGCGCGCTTGTTACCCGGCTGCTGCAGGAGCAACGCCATCCGGAACACGGCTATCGGGCGTGCCTCGGATTGCTCTCGCTCTCACGTCGCTATGGCCGCGAACGTCTCGAAGCCGCCTGTGCGCTAGCACTGGAGCTGGGCGTGCACCGTTACCGCCACGTGCGCGACATCCTGATCAACAACCGCGACCGCGCTGCAGTGGCAACGCCTGCCGACTGGATCAGCCCGAGCCACGCGCATGTACGCGGCCCCGGCTACTACCAATAAGGAAGATCCACCATGATGATGCAACAGACACTGACGCAACTGCGCACCCTGAAGCTGGACGGTTTCGCTGACGGCCTGGAAGAACAACTGACGCAGCCCGGTGCGGCCAGCCTGAGCTTCGAGGAACGCCTGTCACTGCTGGTCGACCGGGAAGCCAGCTGGCGTGATGATCGCCGTCGTACCCGACTGCTCAAGCAGGCGCGCCTCAAGTATCCGCAAGCCGCCATTGAAGATCTCGACACGCGCGCTGGCCGTGGCGTCGATCCGCGCTCACTCACGAGTCTCGCGCTCGGTGACTGGGTCGAAGCCGGCTACAGCCTGCTCATCAGCGGTCCAACCGGCGCTGGGAAATCGTGGCTCGCTTGCGCCCTGGCCCAATACGCTTGCCGGCGCGGGCATTCAGCCTTGTATCTGCGCGTGCCGCGACTTGGCGAGGAGCTTCGCGTTCTGCACGGCAATGGCGGCTTCACAAAATGGCTGCTGCAGGTCGCCCGCGTTGACGTGCTCCTGCTGGACGATTGGGGAATGGCTCCCCTCGACGCGATGGTCCGAAACGATCTGCTCGAGATGATCGATGACCGCTCGGCGGGAAAGGCGACCATCATCACCAGCCAGTTACCGATTGAGCACTGGCATGGATGGATCGGCGACGAGACCATCGCCGACGCAATGCTCGACCGTCTCATGCAGCGTCATCACCGGATCACGCTCACCGGTGAATCCCTCAGAAAGGCATCCCCAAAACCCAACGTCCTGGAGCCCGAACTCGACCAGAACTGACAAGAAAATCTACAATCAACACCGCGCAACGCCCAACCCCGCCGAATCGGTCACGTTCCCGAAATCGGCGGTCACGTTCGCCGAAATACGCA
>NZ_FNDI01000046.1:0-48703 GCF_900100565.1 Paraburkholderia steynii
TGCGGTCACGGGGAATCTCCAGCCGTAGCGGACCGTCGTCGGTCAGCACTGTCTTGCCGCTCTTGCCGTTGCGCTGGTTGGTCGCATCTTCTGGCCGCACGGCACCCGCCGGATAGCCCAGATGGTGTCCAAGTTCGGCGCCCAGCGCCCGCTCGATCAGCGCCTTCTTGAACGCCGCCGAAGCGGCATGCACCGCTTCGGCCGTCATCGGCCCCTTCACGAACTGGTCGATTAGTTCCTTCGGAATGGACGGCAACGCTGTCTGCGCTTCGGTGGTCGTCTTGGGTTTGCGTGGCATACATGCTCCTTGAGCTACATGTTATGCCTTGAACACAAAATCTATGACAGCCCCGCACAGGGGCGACGCGTGAAGCACGCTAACGAATCGCGGATGCCAGCAAAAAAGCAAAAACACCGAACAGCGTCGCAGACAAAAAAATCACTCATGCAAACGTCGCTCGTCATACGGAGCCCCAGCCTCCGTCCCATCCCCAATGCGATTGATAGTCCCTTGAGCGACAGCGACAAGCCGATCCTTATCCCCATCGGAAACAAACACACTGCACTGACAGGTAGCCTGCTGCCGCCCCACATACACCACTTCGGCCCGCGCCATCAGCACGCCCGTCATCGCGGGCCGCAGATAGTTGATCTTGTACTCACCCGTCACAACGCGAGGCCCAAGCGCCAGCGCGCCGGCAAAAGTGAGCGCGTTATCGGCAAGATAACTGATCACACCGCCATGCACGAAACCATGCTGTTGCCGCAATTCGTCGCGGATCGGCAGGCACAGCGTCAGCTCATTCGCACCGACATACATCAGTTCGGTGCCGAGCAGCACGCTGAATGGCTGGGCGTGAAGTGCGCCACGCGCCCGGTCGAGTAAGTCTGTCATCGTCGTTCCTTCGGGCATAACCCGCGTGGCGATGTCCCAACTCTAGGAAGCGCAAACGCGGCGCGTCAAGGAAATTCGAAGAATTGCACGGCAATTATTGTGCGAATCGACGTAATCGCGCCGCGTAAGCTTCCGAAATACGCACACACCAGGAATTTTGGCGACGAACACTCAAGGCATCGCCTGACATTGCCGTAAACCCGGATGCACTCCCGTCCTTCTCAGCAATTCAGGTGTTTCGATGTTCAGCAAGATCAAAGTTGCTTCAGGCTTGTTATGCGTTCTGGCCGCTTTCTGTATTTTCCAGCTGGTGACGGAGGGGCTCGGTTTCTGGTCGATGACCCGCACGCACGACGACGTCAACGATCTCGCGAACGTCGCGCTGCATCAGGTGGATGCCGTCAATGAGACGACGCAGCATCTGATGGACGCACGCATCAACCTGTCGCGCGCCGGCACGCGGATGGTGCGCGGCGGCGCGGAACCGACCGATATCGTCCAGCACGCGCGCGAGCAGCTCGCCGCCGCGGACCGATCGTTCACGGTCTTCATGAACGCCCCCAAACTCAACGACGAAAACAACGCGCGCGCCGCCGCGCTCAACGAGAAGTACCAGAAGATTCACACCGCGCTCGGCGAACTGGCGCAATACCTCGACGCGGGCAATATTCAGGCGTTCCTCGACCAGCCGACCCAAGGCATGCAGGACGCGTATCTGACCGAGCTGCACAACTTCACGCAATTCGGCGACGCGACGGGCCGCGCGTCGATGGATTCGATCGACGGACGTCAGACGCTGTTCCGCTCGGTGGGCCTCGTGATTCTCGCGTTGCTGCTGGCGGGGACGGGTGGCGTTTACGTGGCGTTGCGGCGCGGCGTCGTGGGTCCGCTGGAAGAGGCGGGCCGGCACTTCGAGCGCATCGCGCAAGGCCGCTTGAACCAGCCGATCGAAGCGCGCGGCACGAATGAAATCGGCCGTCTGTTCTCGGGCCTGTCGGTGATGCAGGCGAGCGTTGCGCGCACTGTGAAGACCGTGCGCGAAGCCGCCGATTCGATCTATATCGGTGCCGACGAAATTGCCACGGGCAACGCCGATCTGTCGGCGCGCACGGAGAATCAGGCTGCGTCGCTCGAAGAGACGGCGTCGAGCATGGAAGAGCTGACGGCGACCGTGCGCCAGAATGCCGACCACGCTCGCGAAGCGAATGCGCTCGCGGAGACTGCGCTTGATGCGACCTCGCATGGCAGTGAAGTCGTCAATCAGGTCGTCGCGAAGATGCACGGCATCGCGCAAAGCTCGGACCGTATTGCGGAGATCATCACGGTGATCGACGGGATCGCGTTCCAGACCAACATTCTCGCGTTGAATGCGGCCGTCGAGGCGGCGCGCGCGGGCGAGCAGGGACGCGGCTTTGCAGTTGTCGCGGGCGAAGTGCGCGGTCTCGCGCAGCGCAGCGCGCAGTCGGCCAAGGAGATCAAGGAACTGATCAGCGAGTCGGTCGCGGAGATTCAGGGCGGGTCGGTGCTGGTCGAGCGCGCGGGCGAGGCGATGCGCAACGTGTCGGAGTCGATTTCGCGTGTCACGCAGATGATGGCTGAGATTAGCGCTTCATCGCTGGAGCAGAGTACGGGTATCGAGCAGGTTAACCAGGCTGTCGTGCAGATGGATGAGATGACGCAGCAGAACGCGGCGCTCGTGGAGGAGGCTGCGGCTGCGGCTTCTTCGTTGCATCAGCAGACGCGGCAGATGAAGGAAGCTGTGGCTGCGTTTGAGATTTCTGATTCGGTTTTGATCTCGCATCGCACGCGGGGGGGATTGGCGCCGGTGCTCGGCGGGCATGTTGTTGGGTGAACGCACGCGTTTGGTTTTTTGCCTTTGCGTTGGGCATTTGCGTTTTTTGCCGTTGCGCCGCGGCCGGTTTGGTTGTTCTGGCCTTTGCGCTGGCATCCGCGTTTTGTTAGCGTGCTTCAAGCGTCGCCCCTGTGCGGGGCGGCACCTACTTTTCTTTGCCGCCGCAAAGAAAAGTAGGCAAAAGAAAGCGGCTAACACCGCCAACTCTTGTGTTTGCCTGAGGGCCCCCACAGGGTCTTACGCTTCACACGGCAACGTCCTTGTTCGCGTTCGTTGCCAACGCTTCGAATGAACGCCTCACCCACTTCAAACACCCGAACAAGAGCTAGCGGCAGCGAATGGTCTGCGCCGCCCAGGTGGCAAACTGTGTGTAGGTTGTCGCGTCGTATAGCTCGGTGCTCTTACAGGGTGGCATGCGTGCGCAATCGGTCCGAAGTGAGGCTTGTGTAGCGCTACGGCCTACACACAGTTTGCCACCTGGGCGGCCGTGGCATATCTGGTACGGCGTGTTGCGACGCGGACGCGTGAAGCGGGTGAGGCGTCAATTCAGAGCGTTGGCAACGAACACGAGTCACGTGATTGCCGTGTGAAGCGTAAGACCCGTTGGGGGCCCTCAGGCAAGAAGAAATGTTGGCGGTGTTAGCCGCTTTCTTTTGCCTACTTTTCTTTGCGGCGGCAAAGAAAAGTAGGTGCCGCCCCGCACAGGGGCGACGCTTGAAGCACGCTAACGAATCGCGGATGCCAGCGCAAACCCCAAAAAACCAAACCGGCCGCGCCGCAAAGGCAAAACGCAAATGCCAGCGCAAAGTCCAAAACACCCAACAACAACAACGCCCGCGCCGCGAAGGCGCACCCAACAAAACATCAGACGCAGGGCAACGCCCCATAAGCAGTAGCAAGATGATACGGCGTCGTCGACGGCATCTCCGCCCGCGAGACCTCACCCTGTTGCGTCCTGCATTCAACCCATCCACGCGCATTCAAAAACCGCGGCTGAAACCGCCCAATCTGCTGCGGCAACACTGCCCGCACCTCAGCATCATCATGCACAGCAAGCGCACGCAGATACTCGGTCTGCGCCCAGATCCGCTGCGTTGAATCCTGGACCCCACCCGCTTCATCGAGCGCCGCATGCACGCCGCCCGTCGCCGCATCGACGCCCTTTTCGTGCGCGAACATAAACGCGCGCGCCAGCGCCTCACGCAGGCCCGACCCGGCGAGCACATCGCCCGCCTGCCTCACGAGCCAGAACCATTCGAACTGATGCCCCGGCTCTAGCCGGTTATCCGCACTACCCAAGGGCAATTCGGCAATACACCCCGTCGGCTGATGCACGAAAGTACGCGCAATGGCGTCACCGAGCCTGGCGAGCGCCGTATCGAACGCGGCGTCCTGGGTAGCGGCGCGCGCCGCGAGCCATGCCTCCGTCAGATGCATCAGCGGGTTTTGCAACGGCATGCCGTCCCTGCCCGCGAAGCCGGCATCGAGCGCAGCGTGCAGCAGGCCGTCACGGGCAGCGAAGCGGTCCTCGATCAGCGACGACGCGCGATGCACGATGTCCAGTGCATCGCGGTTGCCCGAACGCGCGCCGTATTCGGCGCATGCGAACACAACGAACGCGTGGGTGTACAGGTCTTTGGTGGTGTCGAGCGGCACGCCTTGTGCGTCCACGCTATAGAACCATCCGCCGTGCGTGTTGTCCTGAAAGACATGGGTCAGCGATTCGAACAGACGCTGCGCATGCGGCATCTCGCCTGCCAGCGCGAAAACGAACAGCTGGCGCGCGCACGCCATTGCGCGGTAGCGGGTGACGGGCAGCGGAGTGCGGCCGTCGGCGGCGACGGCTTCGTACGGCAGCCCGAGCGCGTCGTTGAAACCCGGGCCTCGCCAGATCGGCAGGATGATGCGCGCGAAATGCTCGCGCAGCGCGGCTGCAAGCTCAGGCGTCGATGCAGTTGCATTCATGGTGCGGGAAGTCGAAAAAGGAACGAGAGGCGTATGCGCCGATGTTGAAGCATAAGGCAAACGGCACGCACCGGGCATCAGGGCGCAGGCGCCGTAAGACAGCGGCAAGGGCGAGGGCAAAGACAACGGCAACCGGCGACATCACAAGGAGAACAACATGATCGGCAATTTCGAACTCATTTCCCGGCTCGTGCTCGCGGCAGCACTCGGCAGCGTGATCGGCTTCGAGCGCGAGCGGCTTTCCTGGGCGGCGGGGCTGCGCACACATATGCTCGTGTGCGTTGGCTCGACGCTCATCATGATCGTGTCGGCGTTCGGCTTCGCGGATGTGCTCGGCAACCAGCACGTCGTGCTCGACCCGTCGCGGATCGCCGCGCAGGTCGTATCCGGCATCGGTTTTCTGGGCGCCGGGTCGATCCTGCTGCGCGGCGAGATCATCCGCGGCCTGACGACGGCGGCGAGCCTGTGGTCCGTCGCCGCGATCGGGCTGGCCGTCGGCGGCGGATTGTACACGGCGTCGATCGCCGCGACGATCATCATTCTGATCATTCTGGCCGGCATCAAACCGATCGAGAAGCGCTTCATCACGGTCAAGCAGCGCCGCCAGCTGTCGCTGCTGGTCGAGCGCGGCTCGATGACGTTTCATACGCTGCACGAGGCGCTCGGTCCGGCGAGCCCGCGCGTCAAACAGTTCGTCATGCAGCAGAGCGACGACGATGCGCAAATGGACGAAGTGATGATCACACTGCACCGCGTCTCGTCGACGGAATATGCGGCGATCTGCGGTCAATTGCGCGCGCTCCAGGGCGTGAAGGAATTTCGGGACAATGGCGAGCCGGCATGAATGGGATCTGCACATGATCGTCTGGCGACGGGCGGCGCGGGTCGTGGCAAGTTTGACGCCGTTGCATGAAATGCCGTCCCAAAAAGGCTGCGATCCGCTTCTGTGACCCTCTTTGCATGAGACAATGCGGGCTCTAGAAAAATACCGACGGCAGCGGTGACGGGCGCCTTGAATGGCGACGAACGCTGCGCTCCCGCTTTTCCTACATGGCAGATTCCGCAGAATCCACGATTTCCCGCCCGGCGCGCGCCCGTTCGCAGAATCGGCGCACGTCCACTGTCTCTCCCGAAACCGAAAACAAGCTTGCGCGCGCCGCACGCTCGGCGCAGCGTCTCGCGCAACTGAGCGATGCCGCACGCGACGGCAGCACGCTCGACCTCTTCCCCGACGACACCGCGCGCGCCGAGCAGCAGGCGATGAGCATCGACGTGCGGCAAGGCACGCTGCAAGGTTTCGAATTGCCCGATGTCGTGCTGGCGGCCGTCGGCGCGCCGGATGGTGTGGGCTTTGCGGCGGGTTCGGCGGAAGGGAAGGCTGCAGTGCGCGGAGCGCGGGGCGCTGCGGCGTCGAAGGATCTGGCGGCTGGTGCCGTTCCGCACGACGGGCAGTTGGTGATCGATACGGAAGCGGGCACGTTGGAGCCGGCTGTCGCTGAAGGACAAGCGCTGGCTGCTTCCGGCGATGGTGAAGTTGCGCCGGCGGCCACGAATCCGGCTCAGAACGCCGCTCCGGATGCGCCGACGCAGCCTGCGTCGCTGGCGGCGGCGAGCGTCGTGCGCAGCGTCGCGGTGTTGCGGCAGATTTCGCCGCCGACCGATGCCGCGAATGCCGCCGCTGCCGCCGATACCCAAAGCGAGAGTTCGCCTGCGGCCGGCGGTTTGGCGCAGCGTTCCGCGAACCCAGACAGCAAAACAGCACCGGCGGCCGCGTCCGAACCGTCCGCGCATGGCGCCAGCGCGGCGGCCTCGAACGCGCAGCCCACACGTCCCGCGCCATACATTCCGCCGCCGCAGACGCACGGGCCGCGCGCCACACCCGAACTGGATCACGCACGCGCGACCGCGTTCGCCGATACCGTCGATGCGCTCTACGGCGTGATCGCCGACCAGCGCCGCGCTGCCGACGACCACACCCGGCGCATGAAATGGATGCTGACGATCGTCGTCTGCGCCTTGCTGATGACGATCGCGATTGGCATCGCGCAGACGCTGTTGCTGTTCCGCCTCTCACACCAGTCGACCGCGCACGAACAGCGCATCGAACAGATGATGCTGAACCAGCAGGCGACGCTCGCGACGCTGCTCGACACCGATTCGTCGACCACGAGCCTCCCTGTCAGCGTCCAGGCTCCGGCGGCGCCAGCAACGCCGGCACCCGTTGCACCGGCGGCAACCAGGCCCGCCGAAACGCACGTTGCTCACGCGCAGCACGCCCAGAAGCGCAAGTCAGCGCACACTCACTAAGCCTCGTCCGCCGCCCGTTGCGCCCATCTGCGCGGCGGGCTTTCTCCAGTTCCTGCCTAACGCCGCCGCGTGAGCGCCGCTGCTCGCACAACAGTGGCACAGCGCGCAACTAACCGTCTGCAGCAAATCGCACCGCCGACACTCGCGGCCGTCCGTTGTATCCACGCATCAGCCTTGCAAAAAACAGGGGCGGGTCTGGAAGCCGCATGCCGTGGACATGTTGCGATGCAATATTACCTGAAAGGCCATGCGGCGAATGACCGCACCGAAAAATTGCTGCATTGCACTAGCTTTCGGCTAGGGAAAACCCTATACTTCTTCATAAGGGAAAACCCTGAACCACCAACCCAACCGGGAGTCGCCATGAACTATCTTTTCGCGCTGTTCCAAAAGGTTAGCGACCTCTTCGCGTCGCCTCACTTGCCTCTGGATTCGGATTATTCGTACGAAGCACGTCATCGCGAAGCGGAGCGTGTTCGCAAGTCGCAAGCAACCTTGTTCGGCGTCCGTCTCACCGACTAATCGGTAGGCCGCCCATAAAAAGACGTTGCACTGCGCATCTCGCCGCCATCCAGAAGCGGCGAAACTGAAAAGCCCGGCCTTGCCGGGCTTTTGTTTTTGCGCGTCAGAAAGCCACTAAGCGCCTCGAAGAAACCGCCTCCGTCGTTGCGCGCACCGTCGTAATCGCTCGCGCATTATTTCCACGCCGAAATGAATGTAACAGCGGCTTGTCGGACGCAGACCCGTCGCGCATAGCCAAACCGCGCACAGCCTTGTGAAAACACGGCAAATCCCCGTGCGAACCCGCAGTCGTCGCCCACATCGTATGAAATGTGCGCTTACAAGTCCTCACGTCTGTGAAAGGTCTGCGCCGCTAAAGTGGGTCTCAAGCGAACGGCGAATCTCATGACCGTCCCGGTCGATCCAGCCATCGCTCGCAACGAAACTCGAAAGGGAGAATAGCCATGAATGCCATCAAGAAGACTTCGCGTTCGATCGTCGCCGCGCTGATCGCTGGCGGCGCACTGCTCGGCGCAGGCAGCGCCTTCGCGCAATATGCACCCATGCACACGCAGCCCGTTTATGAGCAGCCGCACATGATGCCGGTGGGCGTGCAGGTCAACATTGGCTGGCACGGCGACCGTTACTACGACGGTCACCGCTACTGGGCGCACGACGAGTGGATGCGTCATCACCCGCACGATCGCGACCCGTACCATGACCGCGACCATCGTCCGCCGCAGGGACGCTACTAAGACCATCTGACGGCACGCTTCGCGCCGCCAGATGCGGAGTGAAGGACGGAACCAGGGCCGGCCGCTCGCAAGAGCGCGCCGGCCTTGTCGTATCCGCCGTCGAAAAAATATGCACTGCGCTATGCTTTTGAACTTCGATCAACAACACACACAGAAACGGGGAATGGGTTTGAGCAAGCCAGTCGTAGGCGTAGTGGGAACGGGATTGATGGGCGTCGGCATTGCGACGCAAAGCGCGCTGCACGGACACAGGACGATCGTCCACGACATCGATCCAACGCGGCTCGAAAGCGTCGCGCCGAAAGCGCGAGCCGTGCTCGACGAACTGATCGACGCGGGCCGCATCGACGGGCAGGCAAAAGAAGATGCGATGTCGCGCATCGAAACGAGCGCCACGCTCGATGACATGGCCGACGCGCATATCGTGATCGAGGCGATCCCCGAAGTACTCGAACTGAAGCACCGCCTATACGCACAGTTGAATGAAGTGCTGCGCGACGACGCGATCCTCGCCAGCAACACGAGCGGCTTCCCGCCCGATCAGTTGACCGCGCCGCTGCGCGCGCCGGAACGCTTCCTGATCGCGCACTTCTGGAATCCGCCGCACATGATCCCCCTCGTCGAAGTCGTGCCGGGCAGCGACACGGCGCAGCACGCGATCGACTCGACCGTCGCGCTGATGCACGCAATCGGCATGGAGCCCGTCGTCTTGTCGAAAGCGATTCCGGGCTTCGTCGGCAACCGGCTGCAATTCGCGGTGCTGCGCGAGGCGCTGAACATCGTGCGCTCGGGCGCGGCGACACCCGATGTCGTCGATCGTGTGATGAAGGCGTCGCTCGGCAAGCGCTGGGGCATCGTCGGGCCGTTCGAAGGCGCGGACATGGGCGGCCTCGATACGTTCGTCGATATCAGCACGCACCTGATGCCCGCGCTCGCCAAGGACGAAGACGTGCTCGATCTGCTGCGCGAGCAAGTGCAGGCGGGACGCGTCGGCGTGCGCAGCGGCGCGGGCTTTTACGACTGGGACGATGCGCAGACCGCGAAGGTCAAGGCGGGACGCAGGCGCGTGATCCAGGGCAACGGAAAGAACTGAGCGGCACGCGACGGTCAACTACAACGAGAGCGACATCATGTCGGACTTCTATTTCTACGATCCAGCCACCGGCCACGGCCTGCCTCACGATCCATTCAAGGCGATCGTCGCGCCGCGCCTGATCGGCTGGGTATCGACGCGCGCGGCGAGCGGTCAGCTGAATCTCGCGCCGTACAGTTTTTTCGGCGCATTTTCGACCTTCCCGTCGATCATCGGATTCGCTAGCGAAGGCCGTAAGGACAGCATCCGCAATATCGAAGAGACGCGCGAGTTCGTCTGGAATCTGGCGACGCGCCCGCTCGCCGAGCAGATGAACCGCACGTCCGCGCCCGTCGCGGCGGACGTCGACGAGTTCCAGTTGTCGGGACTCACGCCCGTCGCGGGGCGCAACGTGTCGGTGCCGCATGTCGGCGAGTCGCCTGCCGCGCTCGAATGCAAGCTGCTGCAGATCGTGCAGTTGCATGATCTGAGCGGCAAGCCAATGGACAACTGGCTCGCGCTCGGACAAGTGGTCGGCGTGCATATTCGGAACGCGTATCTGAAGGACGGTCTGTTCGACACGCAGGCCGCGCAGCCGATCATGCGCGCGGGCTATCGCGCCGACTACGCGCAGATCGGCGAGATGTTCCAGATGATTCGTCCGACGTCCTGATTCCCTGATGGGCGCTCGCCAAGAAGCTCATTCGGTGGCGGGCTCGTCGGAAGCCAGATCGACGTCGACCGCTTCCGTGGCGGCGGGCGTCGTGCCCGCCGGCGTCGTCGCGCTCGACGCGGCCGCCGGCGCGAGCGTCAGCGACGCCTGCGCGCCATGCGTGGCGACGGGCACCGCACGCGGCTCGTTGTCGTGAATCACGGCGCGGATGCGCGGATAAATCTGCCGCTCCCAGCGTTGCCCATTGAACACGCCATAGTGCCCGACGCCCGTCTGCACATGATGTGTCTTCAGATACGGACGCAACCTGTCGCACAGATCCTGCGCCGCGAGCGTCTGCCCGACGGCGCAGATATCGTCGCGCTCGCCTTCCACCGTGAACAGCGCGGTGCGCCTGATCTTCGACGGCTCGACCCGCCGTCCCCTCACTTCCAGTTCGTGCAGCGGCAGCGCGTGCCGCTGAAACACGGTATCGACGGTTTCGAGGTAGAAGTCCGCGGTCAGGTCCATCGTCGCGAAGTATTCTTCGTAGAAGTCGCGGATCGCTTCTGCCTTCTCCGGGTCGCCCTTCGAGCGCTCGTGATACATCGTTTCGAACGACTCCAGATGCCGTTCGAGATTCATCGCCATGAACGCGTTCAGCTGCACGAAGCCCGGATAGACGCGCCGGAACGCGCCCTGAAAACCGAACGGCACCGCGCTGATCAGATTCTGTTCGAACCATTCGATCGGCTTGCTCTTTGCAAGCTCGTTCACGCGCGTCGGGTTCACGCGCGTGTCGATCGGGCCGGCCATCAGCGTCATGCTGGCGGGCTGCGCGGGATGGTCGTCGGCGGCCATCAGCGCGACGGCGGCGAGCGCGGCCACCGTCGGCTGACAGACGGCGAGCAGATGCGTACCCTGGCCGATCGTGTCGGTGAAGTCGATCACATGCTGCACGAACTCGTCGAAGCCGAAGCGACCCGCCGAAAGCGACACATCGCGCGGGTTGTGCCAGTCGGTGATGTAGATGTCGTGCTCGGCGAGCATCGTGCGAACCGTGCCGCGCAGCAGCGTCGCGAAGTGGCCCGACATTGGCGCGATGACCAGCACGCGCGGCTGCGGCACATCGAACGACGCGTGCTTGCGGAAATGCAGCAGCGAGCAAAAGGGCGTCGACTGCACGACTTCTTCGATCACATCGACGGCTTGCCCTTCGACCTCGACGCTGTCGATGCCGAACGGCGGGCGCACATGTGTGAGGCCCGCGAGCGTCAGCAATTCGGCCGATGCGCGCAGCGTCCTGCCGGATGGCGTGGCGGCGTACTCGGGCCACGCATCGAGTACACCCTGTACCAGCGATGCGCCATGGCGCAACGGCAGCATGAAGTTGGCGAACGCCTGGTACGCCGGATAAGCGAGCGGATTCATGGCTTTCGCACGAAGAGAACTTGAGCCAATGAGAGGCAAGTCACATGCCAAGGGAGCTGAATGTTGGCGTTGGCGGAATGGCTTGCTGCCGCGATGCATTGGCATAGTCCTTGCGCGCCCTTCCGTAAGGTGCCGGTTATGCCGCGAATTGGTGCGAACATGCCCGGTATCGTGCATCGCGGTACTGCGAAACACGCCGCGATGACCCTCTGTGGAGCGAGACATGCCCAATCCGATGGCTGACACGATGGCTACCAGCACCCTGACGATCAGCAGCCGAAACTATTCCTCGTGGTCGCTGCGCGGCTGGCTGCTGGCGAAGTTCAGCGGCTTGCCGTTTGAAGAGATCGTGATGCCTGTTGATGATCCCGCTGCGCGGGCTGAGTTGCTGTTGCTGTCGCCTTCCATTCTCGTGCCGTGTCTTGTGCATGACGGGATCAAGGTGTGGGACACGTTGGCTATTGCTGAGTATCTCAACGAAGTGCGGCCTGAAGCTGGACTGTTGCCGAAGGATCGTAAGGCGCGCGCGCATTGCCGTGCGATATGCGGTGAGATGCATTCGGGGTTCAGTTCTTTGCGTTCGGCGTTGCCCATGAACCTGAAAGCGCACTTTCCGGGATTTAAGGTGTGGGCGCGGGCGCAGTCGGATATTGATCGTATTGTGACGATCTGGCGTGAGTGTCTGGAGGAGTACGGGGGGCCGTATCTGTTCGGTGAGCGTAGCGCGGCGGATGCGATGTATGCGCCTGTTGTTACGCGCTTTGTCACCTATGATGTGCAGCTTGATGCCGATATTGTTGCTTATGGGCGGGGGATTCTTGCGCTGCCTGAGATGCAGGAGTGGATCGCTGCAGCGCAGTTGGAAGTCGATGAGATCGATGAGCTTGATGTTGAGTTTTAGGTGCCGCTGGTTTGGTTTGCTTGTGCGTTCGCTGGCATCCGCGATGAGGTGTTTGCTGCGCAGGCCGTTTGGTGTTTTATCTTTGAGCTGGCATCCGCGATTTGTTAGCGTGCTTCACGCGTCGCCCCTGTGCGGGGCGGCACCTACTTTTCTTTGCCGCCGCAAAGAAAAGTAGGCAAAAGAAAGCGGCTAACACCGCTAATTCTTGTTCCTGCCTGAGGGCCCCCAAAGGGTCTTACGCTTCACACGGCAACATCTCTGTTCGCCTTCGTTGCCAACGCTTCGAACGAGCGCCTCACCCACTTCAAATACCCACACCAAGGCTAGCGGCAGCGAATGGTATGTGCCGCCCAGGTGGCAAACTGTGTGTAGGTTGTCGCGTCGTATAGGGTTGCGCTCTTACTAGGTGGAACGCATGCGCTATCGGTCCGGAGTGACGCGTGTGGAGCACAAGGGGCCGACACACAGTTTGCCACCTGGGCGGCGGTGGCATATCTGGCAAGGTGTGCTGTGACACGGACGCGTGAAGCGGTTGAGGCGTCAATTCAGAGCGTTGGCAACGAACACGAGCCACGTGATTGCCGTGTGAAGCGTAAGACCCTGTGGGGGCCCTCAGGCAAACACAGGAATTAGCGGTGTTAGCCGCTTTCTTTTGCCTACTTTTCTTTGCGGCGGCAAAGAAAAGTAGGTGCCGCCCCGCACAGGGGCGACGCGTGAAGCACGCTAACAATACGCGGATGCGAGCGAAAACCCAGGCAAACCAAACCAAACCGCCCACGCCGCGAAACCACAACGCGGATGCCAGCGCGAAAACTAGCGGACCGCCCAGCGTCGCAGACAAACTAAAAACCCCTAATTGTGTCCACCCAGCTTGAACACGGACACAACTTCCGCCAGCTTGTCGGCCTGCGCACTCAGATCGGCGGCCGCCTGCTCGGCATCACTAACTAGCGCCGCATTCTGCTGCGTCACTTCACCGATCTGCGTGACGGCGGTGTTCACCTGCTCGATGCCGCTCGACTGCTCCTTCGAAGCGACGCTGATTTCGCCAATGATCGTCTGCACCTGACCAACCCGCTCCACAATCGAGCGCATCGTCGTGCTCGCTTCCTCGGCAATGCGGAAGCCGCTCGACACCGTCGCCGTCGACTCAGCGATCACGCCTTCGATTTCCTTCGCCGCCGCCGCACTGCGCTGCGCAAGCGCGCGCACTTCCGACGCAACGACCGCAAAGCCCTTGCCGTGCTCCCCGGCACGCGCCGCTTCCACAGCCGCGTTGAGCGCGAGGATATTGGTCTGGAACGCGATGCCTTCGATAACCGTCGTGATGTCGGCGATTTTCTTCGACGACTGGCTGATCTCGCCCATCGTCGAGACGACGCGCTCGACTGCACGGCCGCCGTCGAGCGCCGCTTCCGATGCACCCGACACCAGCGTGTTCGCCTGTGCCGCGTGACCGGCGTTCTGCTGCACCGTCGACGTGATCTGCTGCATGCTCGCCGCCGTTTCTTCGAGGCTCGCGGCCTGCGTGCCGATGCGCGATGCGATCTCGCCGCTGCCAGCCGCGATCTTCGCGGTGCCTTCCGTCATGTCGGCCGACGCGCTGCGCACCTGCGTAACGATGCGCGCGAGCCCCTCGCCGATGCCGTCGATGGCCTGCATCAGGCGGCCGATTTCGTCGGCGCGCCGTTCGTGGCTCGCCGACACGCGCACGCTCAGATCGCCCGATGCAAAGCGCTCCGACGCCTTCGCCGCTTCGTCGAGCGGGCGCGATACGAGCCGGCGCACGGCGATCAGGAACACCACGGCGAACAACGCGACCAGCACGAAGCCGATCAGTATGAAGCGGTTGCGCGTGGCGATCACGTCGGCCATCACTTCGTCGCGCTTCGCGACGCCGCCGACCAGCCAGTTCCATTCCGGCACCGTGACGAACGACACGAACTTGTCTTGCGCCCCCGTTTCGCCGAGCGTCGCGTCCGCGCTCGAATATTCGATCTGGCCTTCCTTTTCGTCGATCATGCGCTTGTACGGCGCGGCGCTCTCGTCGCCCACCTGGCCGGCCGCCGCCGGATGCACCATCAGCTTGCCGCGCTCCGCGCCGTTCGACGCGTTCAGCACGAAGTAATAGCCCGTGTCGCCGATCTTCAGTTGGCGGATGCCGTCTTCGACCGACTTGATCTGCGCATCCACGTCGACGCCGACGAACAGCGCGCCGATGACCTTGCCGCTGGCATCGGTGATCGGCCGGTACTGCGTGATATAGCGCTTGCCGAATAGCGTTGCGAGTCCCGTGAAGGTCTTGTTGCCGGCGACGGGGCCGTAGGCGGGGCCCTTGCGATCGAGCAGCGTGCCGATCGCGCGCGAGCCGTCCTGTTTTTTCAGCGAGGTCGTCACGCGCACGAAATCGTCGCCCGTGCGCGCGAAGATCGTCGCGATGGCGCCGCTTTGCGCAAGAAACTGGTCGGGAATCGAGAAGTCGTTGTTCAGCACCTTGTCGCCAGCCTTGAATACGGGCGTCGGCGTGCCGGCGATGTCGATCTTCTGCGTCTCGTCGAGCGCGTAGCCGGGCGGCAGGAAACTCGCGAACAGCGTCATCGAGCGGCCCACTTCGGCCGTGAGCGCTTTGTCGAATAGCGAGATCATCGCGGCGATCGAGCGGTCTTTCTCGGTGATGCGCGACAGCACCTGATCGCTGATCTGCGTGCCGGCCGTGCGGGTCACGGCGAACGTGAAGGCGGCAAAAATGGCGGCCACCAGCGCGCACGAGAGCATGGCGAGCCTGGCGCCCACGCTGGCGCGGCGCAGTGAAAGGATATCCATGAGGGTCTGCAGGTAACGGGATTGAAGCTGCACCGCTGTGCCGCGCGCGAGTGCGCGCGGCGCCGAAACGGCAGCCTGAACCCTGTTAACGGCACGCCAAACGTTTTCCTTTAATTTTGAAAGCTAGAGTGTTGATTCAGATCATTGCGACGAACGCCAGGTTCGTAGTAACAGCGCGTTCGTCACGACGCTCACGCTGGAGAACGCCATCGCCGCGCCCGCGATCATCGGGTTCAGCAGCCCGAACGCGGCGAGCGGAATGCCGATCAAGTTGTACACGAACGCCCAGAACAGGTTCTGCTGGATCTTGCGCCACGTGCGGCGCGAGATGTCGATGGCGTCGGCGACCAGCGCCGGATCGCCACGCATCAGCGTGATGCCCGCCGCGTGCATCGCCACGTCGGTGCCCGTCGCCATCGCGATGCCGATGTCGGCGGCGGCGAGCGCGGGCGCGTCGTTGATGCCGTCGCCCGCCATCGCGACCACGCTCGACGTGCGGATCTTCAGGTCGTGGACGACGCGCGCCTTGTCGGACGGCAGGACCTGCGCGTACACCTCGTCGATGCCGAGTGCGGCGGCGACGCTTCGCGCGCTGCCTTCGTTGTCGCCCGTCACCAGCGCGCTCTTCACGCCCATGCGCGACAGCCGTTCGATCGCGGCGCGCGCGCCCGGCTTGAGGGTGTCGCCGAAAGCGATCAGCGCGAGCGCTTGTGCTTGTGTGTTGGCTTGCGTTTCGAATTGCGCGTCCGTCTTGCCGCGCCCGATCAGCCACGACACCGTGTTGCCTTGCGCTTCGAGCTGCTGGGCGCGGAGGGCGAGGGCGGGCGACGGCGCGACGCCCAGTTCGCCGAGCCAGCGGCTACTGCCGATAGCGAACGTCTCGCCGCCGATATCCGCTTCCACGCCGCGCCCCGCGACCGCGCGCGCGTCGCCGCTGACGGGCAGCGACGCGTCGCCGCCATCCGCTTCGAACGCTTTCACGACGGCTTTTGCGAGCGGATGCTCGCTATGCCGCTGCACGGCCGCCGCGAGCGCCAGCGCGTTTAAACGGCCCACGCCGTCCGCTGTCTCGAACGCCGTGACGGACGGCTGGCCGACCGTCAGCGTGCCCGTCTTGTCGAACGCGACGACGCGAACCTGGTGCGCGATTTCGAGCGCCTGCGCGTCCTTGATCAGCACGCCGTGTCGCGCGGCGACGCCCGTACCCGCCATGATCGCGGTCGGCGTCGCGAGGCCGAGCGCGCACGGGCAGGCGATCACCAGCACTGCGACCGCGTTGAGAATCGCCGTTTCGGCGCCGTGTCCGGAGATCAGCCAGCCGGCCAACGTGACGAGCGCGATCACCAGAATGGCGGGGACGAAGATTTCGCTGACGCGGTCGACCAGCCGCTGGATCGGCGCTTTCTCTGCCTGCGCCGTTTCGACGAGCCGGATGATGCGGGCGAGCGTGGTCTCGGCGCCGATCGCCGTGGTCGTCACTGTGATCGCGCCTTCGCCGTTGATCGACCCCGCCGTCACGCGGTCGTCCTGCTGCTTCGGCACGGGCAGGCTTTCGCCCGTAATCAGCGATTCGTCGATATGCGTGCGGCCTTGCAGCACGGTCCCGTCAACGGGCACGCGCTCGCCTGGCCGTACCGCGACGAGCATGCCGACGCGCACCTGCGCGAGTGGCACTTCATGCTCTTCCGTGCCGACGACGATGCGCGCGCGGTCCGGACGCAGCGCGTTGAGGGCGCGGATCGCGTCGGTGGTCTGGCGCTTGGCGCGCGCTTCGAGCCACTTGCCAAAGCGCACCAGCGTAATCACGACAGCCGATGCCTCGAAGTACAGATGCATCGTGTCGCCGGGGTGCAGCGCCATCTGGTAGACGCTCACGCCATAAGCCGCCGACGTGCCGAGCGCAACCAGCAGATCCATATTGCCCGCGCCCGCGCGCACGGCTTTCCACGCGGCGCGGTAGAAGCGCGCGCCGAACACGAACTGGACGACGGTGGCGAGCGCGAGTTGCAGCGTGGCGGGCAGCATCGCGTGCAGGCCGAGGGGCTCCGCGAACATCGGCACGATGAGCGGCAGCGTCAGCAGCGCGCAGATCACGACCGCGCCGAGTTCGCGGCGCACGGCGGCGCGTGCGGCGGCGTCTTTGTCTTCGGTGGCGGCGGGCGTGGCGTCATCGGCGGAGAGAGGCGTCGCCTGATAGCCGGCTTTCGTGACGGCCGCGATCAACTGATCGACGCCGACCGCGCCGTTGGTAGTGACGGTTGCTTTTTCGGTGGCGAGATTGACGGACGCGGAAGTCACGCCGGGAATCCTCGCGAGCGCTTTTTCGACGCGACCGGAGCACGCCGCGCAGGTCATGCCGCCGATCGCGAGTTCGGCTGTCGATTGCGCGTCGGCAGCGGGCGGCGGCGCGTCGTTCAGCGGCTGCGCGTCGTAGCCGGCCTTACGGATGGCGTTGACGAGGGTATCGGTGGTGACGGACGCGTCGGCATCGACGGTTGCTTTTTCGGTTGCCAGATTCACGCTTGCCCGCGCGACGCCCGGCACTTTGGCGAGCGCCTTCTCGACGCGCAGCGCGCAGGACGCGCACGTCATGCCCTGAATGTCGAGTTCCGAGGATGCCGCCGGGCGGGACGTATCGGCGGCGCGGGGTGGTGCGAGTTGGGTCATGGCTGGGAGGCTCCAGTTTTTGCGCTACTGCGCATCATTGGAAGCAGTATCAGGCTTCCCATGATGGGAAGGTCAAGGGGCTTTTTCGTATTTGCCTGACGGGGAAGGGGTGCGTGCGGGGGCTACGGTTTGGTTGTGTTTGGCTGTTCTGGGGTTTTCGCTGGCATCCGCGTTATGCCTTCGTGCTTCGGGTGATGCCCTCCGGTGTTTGGGCCTTTGCGCTGGCATCCGCGTTTTGCCTTCGTGGCGCGGTCGGATTGGTTTGCTCGTGTTTGCGCTGGCATCCGCGATTTGTTAGCGTGCTTCAGGCGTCGCCCCTGTGCGGGGCGGCACCTACTTTTCTTTGCCGCCGCAAAGAAAAGTAGGCAAAAGAAAGCGGCTAACACCGCCAGTGCTAGTTTTTGCCTGAGGGCCCCCACAGGGTCTTACGCTCCACGCGGCAATCACGTGACCCATGCGCGTTGCCAGCGCTCTTGCAGTGCGCCTCACCCGCTTCACGCACCCGCGCTCGCCATGCCGTGCCAGCTATTCCACGGCCGCCCAGGTGGCAAACTGTGTGTAGGCCGTAGCACCTCAGCCGCCTCACTTCGGACCGATTGCGCACGTGTCCCACCATGTAAGAGCGCTAACGTGTACGTCGCGACAACCTACACACAGTTTGCCACCTGGGCGGCACATACCATTCGCTGCCGCTGGCTCTTGTTCGGGTGTTTGAAGTGGGTGAGGCGCTCATTCGAAGCGTTGGCAACGAACGCGAACAGAAATGCTGCCGTGTGAAGCGTAAGACCCTGTGGGGGCCCTCAGGCAATGAGAGATGTTGGCGGTGTTAGCCGCTTTCTTTTGCCTACTTTTCTTTGCGGCGGCAAAGAAAAGTAGGTGCCGCCCCGCACAGGGGCGACGCTTGAAGCACGCTAACAAAACGCGGATGCCAGCGCAAACACAAGCGAACCAAACCCGCCCGCGCCGCGAAGACTCAAACGCGGATGCCAGCGCAAAGGCAACAACCCCACCCGGCATAGCCCGCGCCACGCAGGCCCCGCCCCACCACAAAACAATCAAACAAAAACTCAAAAAAACCAACAAACAACACCCGAACCAAAGACGGCACATCAAAACACCGCTGAACACTCACATTAACTTGCCCCCGCGACGCGGATAAGTTAAAACGCGTTGTCAGAAAAGGAATGTCAGGACATTTCGGCAAGTCCGGCGCGAGCGGGGGCTCGGCGGACCGGGCTCGTCCTGGCTCAGGCATGTGACACCCAGGACCGCGGTTCATCGAATGATAAAAAATCGCCGAGAAAAGTTTCCGTTTCAACTCGCCTGCGCGGCGCTCGCAGGCATCGCATTTCTCACCGGGTGCGCGTCGACTCCTATTGTGGCGCCCAAGCCCACTGGCTGGATCAAGGACGAGGTCGCCGACTCCTACGTATTTGCCTATCCACTTGTGCTGATGGGCGCGTCGCGCGACGCCGCCGTGGGCACGGGCCCCGGCCAGGCGCCCGTCAATACGCTGCGTCATGCGTCGGCGCTGCCGCCCGTCGGCGCGCACAATCCGCCGACGCCCGGCATCGACACGCTCGATTCGACTGCGTGGCTCGACGTCGGCGATGAACCGGTGATCGTGTCGCTGCCCACGTCGGCGGGCCGCTATGTGGATGCGCGCGCGCTCGACATGTGGACCAACGTGCTGTGGTCGGCCGAACAGCAGGGCGGCTCGCGCGTGTCGGGCATCAAGGCGCAGACGGTGGCGTTCGCGAAACCCGACTGGAAGGGCGATCTGCCCAAGGGCGTCAAGCGTATCGACGCGCCCACGCGCAATATCTGGCTCGACGTGCGTATCCAGTCAAACGGCGGACGCGATCTGACGGCCGTGCGCAAGTTGCAGCGCGGCATTCGCGTGGTGCCGCTGTCGGTCTATACGGGCGATGCATCGGCGGCATCCGTTGCGCCGCGCACCATGCCCGCCGACGCAAGCGTCTCCGGCACGCCCGCCGAGCAGGTCGCCGCGCTCGACGCGAAAGGCTTCTTCGACCGCCTCGCGCGGCTGCTGCCCGACAACCCGCCGTCGCCCGCCGATCCGCACGCGCTCAAGTTTCTCGCCGACCTCGGCGTGAAGCCGGACGAAGCCGTCGAATTGCCCAAGTCGGCCAGCGACGCGATCGCCGGCGGTCTCGCGGACGGCCACACGCGCGTCGCGACGCCGCCCACCAACATGCTGACGGCCAACGGCTGGAGCTGGTTCGGCGACGGTGTCGGCAACTATGGCCCCGACTACGCACTGCGCGCCTATGCGTCGTACGCGCAGCCGGGCATCGGCACGAAGGACGACGAAGTGCGCGGCAACGTCTCGCTCGACAGCGACGGCCACGCGTTGAACGGCGCTAACCGCTATGTGATGCACTTCGAGCCGAACCAGGTGCCGCCCGTTCGCGGCTTCTGGTCGATCGCCGCGTACACGAAGGACGGCGCGCTCGGTGACACCACGCCGGCACGCGCGTCCGTCGGCGACAAGGCGGGCGTGCGGCGCAACCGCGACGGCTCGATCGACGTGACGGTGTCGTCGGCGAAACCGCGCAGGGCGTCGAACTGGCTGCCCGCGCCGCGCGGCGATTTCCAGCTCGTGCTGCGTCTCTACGCGCCGAAGCCCGAAGCCAGCGACGGCACCTGGCAGCCGCCCGCCGTCGTGCGTCAATAAGCGAAGGACGTGTCCGCCGCATCACGGCTGGACACGTCCTCGCAACTGAAATCGGGCCACTTACACTTTCTAACGTTTATTTGCCCGCAACGGTCGTCATTCTCATGACATTTGATGGTTTGGCCGAAGTACACGACGTATACTTCGGCCAAGCTGGACATTCGTCATCGCGGCGTGTTCTGCGCCGCCCTACCCGCGACCAAGCATGGCAAGCCCGACCAAAGCATCACTCGCTTCATCCTTTCAGACCGTCCGCGAAGTCGCGCAAGGCCGGCGAGCAAGACGCATCGTTCTCGTCGTATTCGTCGTGCTGGTCCTGTTCGGACTGCTCGGCTTTTTCGCCGCGCCGCCGCTGATCCGGCATATCGCCGAACAGCAGTTGAGCGAGCAACTGGACCGGCCGGCCAGCATCGGCCGTATCTCGCTCAATCCGTACACGCTCAATTTCGAAGCGGACCGCGTGCATATCGGCGACCGTGGCGGCAAGGGCGATTTCGTCGATATCGAGCGGCTGATCGTGCGGACGTCGTGGAGCTCGATTTTCCGGCTCGCGCCCATCGTCGATGAAGTGCATCTCGATTCGCCGCGCTTCACGATCGTCCGCTACGACGCGCAGCGCTTCAACTTCAGCGACCTGATCGAGAAGTTCTCGAAGCAGCCGTCCAAGCCCGACAGCAAGCCGGCGCAGTTCTCGATCTCCAATATCCGCATTGAAAACGGCAAGATCACGTTCGACGACCGGCTGCTCGGCGTCACGCATGTCGTCGATGAATGGCGCCTCGGCATTCCGTTCATCGCCACTTTGCCATCCAAGACCGATATCTTCGTCGAGCCGCTGCTGCGCGCGCGTATCGACGGCAGTCCGCTCGCCATCGACGGTCGCACGAAGCCGTTCGCGGCGTCGCGCGAATCGGAAGTCTCGCTGCGCTTCGAAGGGCTCGACGTGCCGAAGCTGCTGTCGTATTCGCCCGCAAAGCTGCCCGTCACGGTGCAGGCTGGCAAGCTGTCGAGCGACCTGAAAGTGAGTTTCGTGATGACGGGCGACGCGCCCACGCTGCGCATCACGGGCACGACGGATCTCGCCGACATCGACGTACTCGACGAGCATAAAGCGCCGTTCTTCGCCGCGCGCTCGCTGCATGTGGCCGCGCAGACGCTGGAGCCGCTGAAGAACGTCTATCGTTTCGACGACATCCGCCTCGACGCGCCCACCGTGAATCTCGCGCGCGACAAGAGTGGCGTGCTGAGTGTGCAGCACACGTTCGCTCCGGCGCCCGCGCCCGCGTCAGCGCCCGCCAAGGCGGCAAGCGCGCCCGCGGCGGCTGCGGCATCCGGCGCGAGCGGCGCCGAGGCCGAAGCAGCGAAGGCCGCGCCGCCGCTCGACCTGCAGATCAAGCAATTCGAACTGTCGAACGGCACCGTCGAAATCCAGGACGCAGCGGCGTCGCGGCCCGTGTCGGCGGGGCTGAACAATCTCGCCGTGGCGCTGGCGGACTTCTCGACGCTCGGTAAGACTCCCGCGCGCTATACCGTCAAGACCAACGTCAAGAACCAGCCGCAGAGCGCGCTCGCCGTGTCGGGCAACCTGTCGCTCGCCGCGAAGACGGCCGACGCGAAGATCGACCTGAAATCGGCGCAACTGCCCGTCATGCAGCCGTATCTCGACACCGTGACGGCGGCGAAGGTGCTCGACGGCACGTTGAGCGTGCAGTCGAACCTGACGGCAAACTGGTCGAAGGAGCCCGTCGATGTGCAGATCGGCGCAAGCCAGATCGATCTGCAATCGCTGAAGCTCGCGACAGGGGACGCGAAGCAGCCCGTCATTTCGATCGCAGACGGGAAGGCGGGCATCAAGCGCGTCGATCTGGCCGCGCGCAAGGCGGAACTCGATTCGGTCGACGTGACGGGCCTGTCCGTCGACGCGCAGCGCCTGAAAGACGGCACGATCGATCTGGCCGCGCTGGCTGGCCCGCCGCAGGAGCAGGTACACGAGCGCACCGTGATCCACGCGGCGAAGAAGGCGACGCAAGAAGGGCCGGCGTGGCATTACAGCATCGGCGAGCTGAACCTGAAGGATGGCGCGGCGACCTTCACCGATAACACGACCGCGCGACCCGTCAAGCTCGCCGTGAAGCCGCTGCAACTGAAAGTGCAGAAGATCAGCGACGACCTGAGCCGCGCGCTGCCCGTCGAACTGCAGGCAACCGTCAACGGCAAGGGCACGCTCGGCGTGAAGGGCGACGTGACGGCGACGCCGCTCAAGCTCGCGATGAAGATCGACGCTAACCGGCTGGATGCCGCGGCGCTCGAGCCGTACTTCGGCAGCAAGCTGAACGCGACGATCGCGAGCGCGCTGCTCAATGCAAGCGGCGATGTGACGCTCGCGCAGGGCGACAAGTCGAAGGGCCTGCGCGCGACGTATCGCGGCGACGCGGCGGTCGTCGATGTGCGGATGATCGACAAGGCGACCTCGGACCCGTTTGCCGGCTGGCGCTCGCTGGCGCTGACGGGCATCAAGGCCAATTACGACGAGCGCGGCACGGACGTCGATGCCGCGAAGGTCACGTTCGCGAATTTCTACGGCCGCGTGTTGCTCGACGCGCAAGGCAAGCTGAATCTGAAGGACGTGGTCGCGCACGAAACAGGCGCGCCGCAGTCGCTCACGCGCGACCAGAGCGCCAAGGGCAAAGAGCCGATTCCGCTCGGCGCGCCCGCCGCTTCCGAAGCACAGGCTGCCGTGCCGGCTTCCGCCGCGTCCGGCGCGAACACGTCGGTGACGGCGGCCACGCCGCCGCAAAGTCCGGTGCGCCTGCACTTCGGCCAGCTCGTACTGCAGAACGGCCGCGTCACCTACACCGACAACTTCATCAAGCCGAACTACACGGCAAACCTGGTCGCGATCCAGGGCACGATCGGCGCATTCGGCACGGACTCGAAGCAATCGGCGCCCGTCGACGTGTCCGCGAAGCTCGCCGCCAACGGGCCGATCACGATCCGCGGCTCGGTGAATCCGCTGATCGCCAAGCCGGCGCTCGATCTGACGGCAACGGCGCACGGCATCGAGTTGACCAACCTGACGCCCTACTCGGCGAAGTACGCGGGCTATCCGATCACGAAGGGCAAGCTGAACGTCGATCTGCACTATCAGTTGGTCAACGATCAACTCACAGCGAACAACCACATCTTCATCGATCAGCTCACGTTCGGCGATCACGTCGACAACGACACGGCGACCAAGCTGCCCGTGAAGCTCGCCATTTCGCTGCTGAAGAACTCGCGCGGCGAAATCGACGTGGACATTCCCGTGTCGGGCTCGCTGTCGAATCCGGAGTTCAGTGTCGGCGGGCTGATCTGGCGCGCGGTGCTGAATCTGCTGCAGAAGGCCGTGACGGCGCCGTTCTCGCTGCTCGCGCATGCGTTTGGCGGCGGCAGCGGCGAGGAACTCGGCTACGTCGAGTTCGATCCGGGCTCCTACGCGCTGTCCGACGCGTCGCAGAAGAAGCTCGACATGATCGTGAAGGCGCTCTCCGACAAGCCGTCGATCCGCCTCGACATCATCGGCCGCGTCGATCCCGCCGTCGATCAGCCGGCGCTGCGCACGGCCTATGTCGACCGGCTCGTGCGTCAGCAGAAGCTGAAGGACGTCGTAGGCAACGGTGAAAGCGTCGACCCCATGACGATCAAGGTCGACGCCAACGAATACGACAAGTATCTGACCAAGGCCTATAAGGATTCGGACTTCAAGAAGCCGCGCAACATCGTCGGCCTGACGAAGACGCTGCCCGACGACGAGATGAAGACCGCGCTCGCCGAGCATGCGCCCATCACGGACGCGAGCCTGCGCGATCTCGCGCAGCGCCGCGCGCAGGCGGTGCAGCAGTACTTCGAAGGCAAGATCGACAACAGCCGCGTTTTCATCGTGGCGCCGAAGCTGGACGCTTCAGGTATCGACGACAAGGGCGCGACGACGCGGGTGGATTTCGGCTTGAAGTAACACGCTGACGGTTCTTCACGTGTTTGCCGCTTTTTCGCGCAAGCGCGTTAACAATCGTCAAGGATGACTGAGCGATCGCGCGTAGGGTCAACGCATCGCGACGACGTTCGTTTAGGATGCCAACCCTTGTGCCAGCGGGCTGCGACATGCAGCCCGCCGGCGCATCCGATGCCATCCTTCCGATCGTCTTCCAATGAACATCTTCAAACCGTGCCGCCAGGCCACGCAGCGGCTATTGATCGCGAGCGCGGCATTGGCGCTCGCCGGTTGTGCAAGCGCGCCGTGGGGCGACCTCTTTACCGGTTCGCCCGATGCGCGCCCGCCCGCGCTCGAGGCGCCTGCGCCTGTTGCGGCGGGCTTTTATCGCGTGAATCCGGGTGATACGCTGGCGGGCGTTGCTGCGGCGTTCGGGCGTGATCCCGCGCAGGTTGCCCGCTGGAACCGTCTGCCCAACGACTACCCTGTGAGCGTCGGCCAGGTGCTGCGCGTGGCGCCTGATCCTGCGGCGGTGTCCGGGCCCGTGCAAACGGGCGCGCCGGAATCCAGGGTTGCAACCGGCAATGTCGCGCCGCCTGCTGCGCCCTCGCAGCAGGCGCGCTTCATCTGGCCCGCCTCGGGGCCCGTGACGTTGAATGCTGGAGACGGCCAGTCGAAGGCTATTCATATCAATGGCACAGTTGGCGAGACGATTCGGGCGGCGAGTACCGGCCGCGTGATCTACGCAGGATCCGAGATCAAGGCGTATGGGCTGCTCGTCATCGTCAAGCACGACAAACGTTTCGTGAGCGCCTACGGCAACAACGCGAAGCTGCTCGTCAAGGAAGGCGACGCGGTCAAGCAAGGCCAACCCATCGCCGAAATGGGTGCTGCCGACGATCCCCATCCATATCTGATCTTCGAACTGCGCGACGGCACCAAGGCAGTCGATCCACAAAACTACCTGCCGAAACGTTCGGGCTGACCCGATCGCCTGGCGACGCGCGTCGTGCTCCGTCCTGCGGACCGGTCCGGGTTCTGCGCGACCGCCGCCGAAGCGCATCGCACGATCCCATTTCGAAGACGAGCCATCGCTTGAAAAAGAACCCGCTGCTACGACGCCTCGGCGCGTCCGTTTCGTTTTTGCTGCTGGCGAGCGCGCTGCCTGCGTCGGCATCGGCGGCTGCCGGGAAGCATAAGCCGGTTGATCCGAAGTTGCGTCCCAAGGCGAAAAACGCGCAGCATGGCGCGCGAACGGAGCCGCATCACGATGCAGAGCGCAACGCGCCCGTCGATCCCAGAACCCACGCCAACCGCGCCGCGCATGCCGTGCATCTGGCGCATGCAGCGAGCGCGAAAGGGCACACGTCCCGCTTCAGGCAACCGGGGCTCGCGTCGTGGTATGGCCGTGGTTTTCACGGTCATCGGACGGCGAATGGCGAGCACTACGACATGTATGCGATGACGGCCGCGCATTGGACGTTACCGCTTGGATCATATGTACGCGTGACGTCGCTGGCGAGTTCGAAGTCGGTGGTGGTGCGCGTCAACGACCGTGGACCCTACGCGCGCGGCCGCGTGATCGATCTGTCGTATCTCGCCGCAGCGGCGCTCGGCATGCATCGCGCGGGCGTGACGAAGGTGTCGATCGAGCGGGTGGAGAAGCCCGAAGCGGAGCGCATCGCGCATCGACCGATGCATCTGACGACGAACGGCTAGTAACGCGTTCGACGCGTCGCGCGAGGGTGCCCTGCTAAGCCGCCCGCGTCGGCGCGGCCGTCGTCTTAAACGCAGTCCTTTCGATCACGTTCGCGAGCGTATCGAACGCCGGCCCGATGCGATCGTTCGGCACGCATGCGTAGCCGAGCAGCAGGCCGCTTCGCGCCGGCGTTTCGCTGTTGTAGTACGCGGCGAGCGGCCGCACGATCACGCCCGCGTCGTACGAAGCGGCCGTCACCTCGCGGTCGTTCGCGTCGTCCGGTAGGCCGAGCACCAGATGCAGGCCCGCTTCGTCGCCCATCACGGGCAGCGCGTCGCCGAAACGCGCGGTGATCGCGTCGATCAGGATCTGGCGGCGCTCACCGTACAACGCGCGCATGCGTCGCACGTGCGATGTCAAATAGCCGTCCATGATGAACTCGGTCAGCACGGCCTGCTGCATCAGTTGTCCTTCGCGATACAACTCGGCGACGCCCGTGCGAAACGTATCGACGAGATGTTCCGGCGCGATCATGTAGCCGATCCGCAAACCCGGAAACAGCATCTTCCCCAAGCTGCCGACATAGATCACCTGGCCCGCGTCGTCGAGCCCTTGCAGCGACGCGAGCGGCCGGCTGCCGTAACGGAACTCGCTGTCGTAGTCGTCCTCGATGATCCACACGCCATGCTGACGCGCGTATTCGAGCAGCGTGCGGCGGCGCGCGAGGCTCATCACCATGCCGAGCGGATACTGATGCGACGGCGTGACGAGCGCGATGCGCGGCGGCGCCTGCAAGTCGGATTCGCGCGGATTCAGGCCTTCTTCATCGACGGGCACGGGCGCCAGCGTCAGGCCCGACGACTGCAGCACGCTGCGCGCGCCCCAATAGCAAGGTTCCTCGACCCACGCGCGGTCGCCGACGTCCGTGAGCAGCCGCACGGCGAGATCGATCGACTGATGAATGCCCGTTGTGATGATGATCTGGTCGGGCGTGCATTTCACCGAGCGCGCGACGCGCAGATAGTCCGACAACGCGCGCCGCAGCGGACGATAGCCGCCGCCCGGCGCATACGTCAGCAGATCGGGATTCGCTTCCTTCCAGAGCTTGGCCTGCAGGCGGCTCCATGTGCGCGCCGGAAACTCGGCGACGTCCGGTACGCCGGGCATGAACGCGCCCCATTGCCTCGCCGACACGCCCGCCTGGCGGATCAGGCGAGCACCGCGCGTGGACAGGCTGCCGCGTGCGGGTGCAGCGGGCTGCGCGAGGTTCGCGCCTGGCACCACGCCGCTGATTGTGCCGATAGAGCCACTCGCGGCCGTTGGCGCCTTGCGCGCGTTGACGGCGGCCGTGTCCGGCCGCGTGTCGGCGACATAGGTGCCGCTGCCCGTGGTCGATAACACATAGCCTTCTGCCGTGAGCTGGTCGTAGACATGCAGCACCGTATTGCGCGCGATGCCGAGGTCCGACGCGAGCATACGCGAGCTGGGCAGCTTGGCGCCGGGCAGCAACTGGCCCGTCAGAATGGCCTGCTGCATCAGTCCGAGCACTTGTCGATAGACGGGTTCGCCAGCCGTCCGGTCGAGCCGCGCGGCGAGCCAGTCCGACAGGATCACCGTATCCAAGTGGTTCTATCCGGAATTATGAAATGGTTCCCTATTGTAGAACCGTAACGGGCTATAGTGGATCACGCAATCGATGCAAATCGTTAAAACGGGTGGAACCAAATGTGCGTAGAAACCCGTAGAGATGCAGCTAAAGCATGGAGACGGACACGATGAAAACCGAAGACGTAATCGTCAGCTTTCGGGGTGTGCGCAAGACGTATGACGGCGAAACGCTCGTCGTCAAGCAACTCGATCTCGACATCTATCAAGGCGAATTCCTCACGTTGCTCGGACCCTCCGGTTCCGGCAAGACGACTTGCCTGATGATGCTCGCAGGCTTCGAATTTCCGACGGGCGGCGAGATCTGGCTCGATGGACAACTGCTCAACAACGTGCCGCCGCACAAGCGCAACATCGGCATGGTGTTTCAGAACTACGCGCTGTTTCCGCATCTCACTGTCGAGCAGAACGTCGCGTATCCATTGACGGTGCGCAAGCTTCCCGCCGACGAACGCGCGCACAAGGTCAACAACGCGCTGAAAATGGTGCGCATGGAAGGCTTTGCGAAGCGTTATCCGGCGCAACTGTCGGGCGGTCAGCAGCAGCGCATCGCGCTGGCGCGCGCGCTCGTGTTCGAACCCAAGCTCGTGCTGATGGACGAGCCGCTCGGCGCGCTGGATAAGCAGTTGCGCGAGCACATGCAATACGAACTCAAATCGCTGCACGAAAAGCTCGGCGTTACCTTCGTCTACGTGACGCACGATCAGGGCGAAGCGCTGACCATGTCCGACCGCGTCGCTGTGTTCGACAAGGGCATCGTCCAGCAACTCGATACCGTCAACAGTCTTTACGAGGCGCCATGCAACGAGTTCGTCGCGAACTTCATCGGCGATAGCAACCGGCTGCGCGGCACGATTGCGAATGTCGACGGCGACTACTGCGAGTTTCACCTGATCGACGGAACGCGCCTGGTCGGGCGGAATATCGGTGGCGCGCAAGCGGGCGCGCAAGGCGTCGCGTGCATCCGGCCGGAGCGGATGAAGCTCGCACCCGGCGCAGTGAGCGGAGCGAAGCCGGGCGCGAATGCGGTGGCGGGCGAAGCGCGCGGGCTCATTTATTTCGGCGATCACGTGCGCATGCGCTGTGGTTTGCCGCAACAGGACGAGTGCTTCGTGAAGGTGCCGCTCGGCACGGAAGCACTCGACGGTTTCGCGCCGGGCGCGCCCGTCGCGCTCGAATTCGCGCCGGAGCATCTGCGCGTGTTCGCGTGAGTAGAAACACAACAACGTCCACGTCGTAAGCAGTTCATCACACCAAAGAGGAACCATCATGAAGAAGATCGTGCAATCGCGCTGTGCCGTGGCTGTCGGCGCTGTCCTCATCGCGCTCGGCGCCGTTGCTCAGGCGAACGCGGCGGAACTGACGGTCGTGAACTTCGGCGGCGCGAATGGCGACGCGCAGAAGGCCGCATTCAACCAGCCGTTCGAGGCGCAAAGCGGCTCGAAAGTGACGGCTGTCGAATACAACGGCGAGCAGGCCAAAGTGAAGGCGATGGTCGAAGCGAAGCATGTGAACTGGGACGTCGTCGAAGTCGAATCGGGCGACCTCGGCCGCGGCTGCGACGAAGGCCTGTACGAAAAGCTCGACTGGTCGAAGCTCGGCAAGAAGTCGGATCTGATTCCCGAAGCGCCGCAAACGTGCGGCGTCGGCATTTTCGTGTGGTCGACGGCAATGGCGTACAACGCCGACAAGCTGAAGACGGCGCCCGCGAGCTGGGCTGACTTCTGGGACACGAAGAAATTCCCGGGCAAGCGCGGCATGCGCAAGGGCGCGCGCTACAACCTGGAGTTCGCGCTGATGGCCGACGGCGTCGCGCCGAAGGACGTCTACAAGGTGCTCGGCACGAAGGAAGGCCAGGACCGCGCATTCAAGAAGCTCGACGAGCTGAAGCCGAATATCCAGTGGTGGGAAGCGGGCGCGCAGCCGCCGCAGTTCCTCGTCGCGGGCGACGTGGTGATGTCGACGGCATATAACGGCCGTATCGATGCCGCGCAGAAGGAAGGCAAGAACCTGAAGGTAGTGTGGAACGGCAGCATCTACGACCTCGACTACTGGGCAATGCCGAAGGGCACGCCGAACAAGGCGCTGGCCGAGAAGTACATCGCGTACACGATCTCGTCGAAGCCGCAGCAGGAATACGCGAAGCACATCGCGTATGGCCCGGTGAATGAATCGGCGATCAAGTCGCTCGACGCGAAGACGCTCGCCAATCTGCCGAACTCGCCCGCCAACGGCAAGAACGCGGTGCTGCAGAACCTGACGTTCTGGACCGATCACGGTGATGAGCTGGAACAGCGCTTCTCGTCGTGGGCGTCGAAGTAAGTCCGGGGTGAATGCGATGCGGCATCCGCACAGGGAAGCCGCATCGCTGTAGCAAGTTGCATTGACGCAGGAGAAACCTGTGACGACGATCACGATCGCCGCCGACCCGGCCCCCGAGTCGACCAACAAACTCAAGCGCGAGCTGAAAGCCGCCGAAGCGAAGAAGCGCGCGATGGCGCTGCTGCTGATCGCCCCGCTCGCGATTTTTCTGCTGCTGATCTTCGTCGTGCCGATTGGTGCGCTGTTGACGCGCGCCGTCCAGAACCCGGAGATTGCGGCAGCATTGCCGCACACGGTGACGGCGCTGCGCGACTGGGATCGCAAGTCCGCGCCAAATGACGCCGCGTACGCCGCGCTCGCCACCGATCTCACCGCTATAGCCGATGGCGAAGCAATGGGCGCGCTTGCACGGCGCCTGAACACGGAGATTCCGGGGTATCGCTCGCTCGTCGCGAAGACGGCGCGCGCGATGCCGCTGAACGACGACGCGGGCCACGCGCTGCCGCCCGCGCAGGTCAAGGCGAAGATTCTCGAAGTCGACGAACGTTGGGGCGATGCGAAATACTGGCAAGCGATTGCCAAAAACGGCAGCACGATTTCGCCGTTCTATCTGCTCGCCTCGCTGGATCACAAGCAGGACGCGTTCGGCCACATCATTCCGACCGACCCCGAGCAACAGATCTATCTCGCTGTGTTCAGCCGCACGTTCGTGATCGGTTTCGCGGTGACGGTGTTCGCGTTGCTGCTCGGTTATCCGCTCGCGTACTGGATTTCGACGCTCAACGAACGGCGCGCGAATCTCGTGATGATCCTCGTGCTGATTCCGTTCTGGACGTCGATCCTCGTGCGCGTCGCTGCGTGGATCGTGATTCTGCAGAGCGAAGGTCTCGTCAACAAGGCGCTGATCGGCTCGGGGCTGATACATGATCCGCTGGCGTTGCTGTTCAATCGCGTCGGCGTCTATATCTCGATGACGCACATTCTGCTGCCGTTCATGATCCTGCCGCTCTACAGCGTGATGAAGTCGATTCCGCCGACCTATCAGCGAGCGGCTATTTCGCTCGGCTCGCATCCGTTCGCGGCGTTCTGGCGCGTGTATGTGCCGCAGACTTATCCGGGCATCGGCGCGGGTGCGCTGCTGGTGTTCATTCTCGCGATCGGTTACTACATCACGCCGGCGCTGCTCGGCGGACCGAACGATCAGATGGTCAGCTACTACGTCGCGTACTTCACCAACGTGACGATCAACTGGGGCATGGCGTGCGCGCTCGGCGGGCTGCTGCTCGCGGCGACGCTCGTGCTGTATGTGATCTACGGACGCTTCACGCGTTCGAACGTGAGCCTTGGTTGAGGAGCGACGCGATGAAATTTGCCAAACCGATGTTCGCGCCGCATACGTCGATAGTCGAGCGCGTGTGGTACTTCACGCTGCGCGGACTTGCCGTGCTGACGCTGCTGTATCTGATCCTGCCCGTGCTCGCGATCGTGCCGCTGTCGTTTTCGTCGAGCACGTTTCTCGTCTATCCGATTCCCGGCTGGTCGCTGCGCTGGTATCAGAACCTGATCGCCTCCGACGAATGGCGGATGGCCGCGAAGAACAGCTTTATCGTCGCGCCGTCGGCGACCGTGCTGGCAACGGTGCTTGGCACGCTCGCGGCGATCGGTTTGACGAAGGCGAACTTCAAGGGCAAGGCGCTGCTGATGGCGATCCTGATCTCGCCGATGATCGTGCCCGTAGTCGTGGTCGGCGTTGGCATGTATCTGTTCTTTGCGCCGCTGGGACTGGCCAATACGTATATTGGCTTGATCATGGCGCATGCGTCGCTTGGCGTGCCGTTCGTCGTGACGACGGTGGCGGCTACATTGCAGGGCTTCAACTACAACCTCGTGCGGGCAAGCCTGTCGCTCGGCGCGAACCCGGTGAAGACGTTTTTCAGTATCACGCTGCCGGTGATCGCGCCGGGCGTGATTTCAGGCGCGCTGTTCGCGTTCGCTACATCGTTTGACGAAGTGGTCGTCACGCTGTTCCTCGCGGGCGCCGATCAGACGACGTTGCCGCGGCAGATGTTCACCGGCATTCGCGAGAACATCAGCCCGACCATCGCCGCGCTGGCGACGATTCTTATCGTGTTTTCGACCTGCCTGCTGCTTGCGCTCGAATGGTTGCGTGGAAGAAATGCGGCGCGGGCGGTGGCGGCGTGAGCAAACCCGTTTGAGTTATGTCATTGCGGTCGCACGTCTATCTGCACTACGACCGCTCCCACGATTGCGCTTTTCACGCGCGTTTGTCATAAATTGTCAGAGCTTCACTAGTTGACCTGAAAGTTCCTGTATAGCTCGCTATCGGACACTTTCTGGAATTATGAAGCAATGCTTTGCGAGGCTCTGACACTTCGGTCTTTGAACGAAACCGACGCCGCTGCGTTCACAAAACTGCGGCTCAAGGCCATCGACGATTCCCCATCTGCGATCTGGCCGACCCTCGAAGAAGAGCGCACGCGGCCGCTCGACGCTGTCGCCGCGCAAATACGGCAGACGCCTGAACAGATCGTGTTCGGCGTATTCGATCAGTACATGCTGATCGGAATCGCCGGTCTCAAACAGGAGCCTTACGCGCAGTTACGTCACAAGGGCGTGCTGTGGGGCTTGTTCGTTCATCCTCTGTATCGGAATGTGGGCGTCGCGCGCGAATTGCTCGGGGCCGCGTTGACGCATGCATGCACTATGCGCATGCGGCAGATTCATCTTCGCGTCAATACCGAGAACCATCGTGCGCGGCGGCTTTATATGACGAGCGGATTTACTGGCTATGGCATCGAGCGCCGCGCGATGTGCGTGAACGGGCGTTACTTCGATGAAGAGAACATGGTGTTGTTTCTGGATGGTGAGAATACCGCCGCGTAGCACTCAACAACCGCTCCAAGTCGTGACAAACGTTGACAACTCAGGTCGAGCGCTGCGTTAAAACTACAGCCCTTATCACTCACAGTGGAAACCTGAGAAAACTATGGAACACGGAATCATTGCCTGGCTGATCATCGGCTGTATCGCGGGCTGGCTTGCTAGTGTGCTGGTGTCGGGCAGCGGCTATGGCGTCCTCCTCGATATCGTCGTCGGCATTGTGGGGGCGTTTATCGGCGGCTGGCTGTCGGGCGTGCTGCATATCTCGCTTGGCAGCGGATGGATCGGTTCGACGATCACGGCGTTCATCGGCGCTGTGATCCTGCTGTTCGTCATCCGGCTTTTCCGGCGCGGCTGATTTGCATTCGACGCGCAGAGAACAAACCCGGCTTCGGCCGGGTTTTTCATCTCTGCACCTATCGCTTCGCCGTCTGATCGGCCGACGCACCAGGCGTCATCCCACCTAGCGCCTGAAACAGCGCTGCCGTATCCGCGAGACGATCAGCCTGTGCGCGCGTCCTGTCGAGCGCCGTCTGCAACGCCTGGCGCTGCGTATCGATCAAGCTGAACTGACTGACGCCGCCCGCCGCATACTGTGCCTGCGCGATCGTTACGCTTGCCTGCGCTTCCGACGCCGCATCATCGCGCGCCTGCAATTCGCGCGCGTCATCATTCAACGCGTGCAGCGTATCGGCGACCTGCTGGAGCGCCTGCAACACCGTCTGCCGATACGACGCAAACGCCGCGTCATAAGCCGCCTGCGCAGCGCGCTTTTTCGCGCGCAGTTCGCCGCCATGAAAGATCGGCTGCGTCAGATTCAGGCCGAGGTTCCACACGTTCAGGCTGTTGACGACATCTTCGATGCGCGTGCGCTCCGAGCCGATCCCCGCCGACACGATGAACTGCGGATACAGGTTCGCCGTCGCGACGCCGACATTCGCGCTAGCCTGATGCAACAGCGCTTCCGATGCGCGGATGTCTGGCCGTTCGCGCGCGAGCGTCGACGGCAGCGTGACGGGTACGGTGTCGGGCAGATGCAGCGCATCGAGCGTGATCTCGTTGAAATCCGCTTGCGACGGCGCGACGCCGAGCAAAATCGCGAGCTGATGATCGGCTTGCGCGAGTTGCGTCGTCAGCGGCGGAATCTGCGCGCGCGTCTGCGCGAGCAGCGTGCGCTGTGTTCGCACGTCGAGTTGCGCGACGCCGCCCGCCGCGTACCGTCCTTCGACGATCGTCAGTTGATGCGCCTGTGCATCCGCGAGTTGCTGGGTCAGCGCGAGTTGCTGTTGCAGCGACGCGCGCCGGATCGCCGTTGACACGACATTGCCCGCCAGCGACAAGCGCGCGGCATCGAGCTCATACGTCTGATAATCGACTTGCGCGAACAAGGCTTCGAGCGCGCGCCGATTGCCGCCGAAAATATCGAGCGCATACGACACGCTCACCGACGCATTGAACAGCGTGAACGGCCCGGGGTTCGGCACATTTGGAATGCCGAACGCAGCGGGATTCACCTTTTGCCGCGTGCCGGACAGCGTCGCATCGATGGTGGGGAACTCGGTCGCGCCTGCTTGCGCGATGTAGTTCTCGCGCGCTTCGACGAGTTTCGCGCGCGCTTCGTCGAGTGTCGGGCTGTGTTGCAGCGCCGTGTCGACGAGACGGTCCAGCGCGTCGGAGCGAAACTGCGTCCACCATGCGGGCAGCGCGTTATTCGCGGCGACGAGCGTTTGCGTGACACCTGCGGCCTGCGTGGCGGCGGGCAGCGCTTCACGCGTGTAGGACGGCGCGTCGGGCGCGGCAGGCGTATGAAAGTCGGGGCCGACCGCGCAGCCGCACAGCGCGAGCGCGGACAACAGCACGTAGTGTTTCATCGTCGAGCCTCCTAATCCAGCGTGCGCCGATAGAAACGCACGGCAATGGCCAACACGACGGCTGTGAAGATCGCGACGGGCCACACAGATGGCCACAGTTCGACCCAGCCATTGCCCTTGAGCAGAATGCCGCGCACGAGCCTGTTGAAGTACGTGAGCGGCAGCAGATTGCCGATCCATTGCGCCCACACGGGCATGCCTGCGAACGGAAACATGAAACCCGACAGCAGCAGGCTCGGCAGAAAGTAGAAGATGGTGAGCTGCATCGCCTGCAACTGGTTCTGCGCAATCGACGACAACGTAATGCCGACCGTCAGGTTCGCCGCGATGAAGAGCAGCGCGGCGATATACAACGCGATCAGACTGCCGACGAACGGCACATGGAAGACATAACGCGCCGCCGTCAGAATGATCGACGACTGTACGAGCCCGATGGCGATATACGGCACCAGCTTGCCCGCGATCACCTCGATCGGCAGCACGGGCGTCGCGAGCAGGTTTTCCATCGTGCCGCGCTCTCGTTCGCGGGTCATCGCGAGGCCCGTCATCATGACCATCGTCAGCGTGAGGATCGTGCCCATCAGGCCCGGCACGACGTTGTATTGCGTGACGCCCTCGGGGTTGTACAGCTTGTGGATCTGCACGTCGAACGCGGCGGGCCCGCCGTTCAGATGCGCGAGCGGCCCGGTGATGTCCTTGTCCGCGACCGACTGCACGAGACCGGGCAACGCGGCGAGCGGCGCCTGTGTCGCGGTTGGATCGGTGGCGTCGGCTTCGACGAGCAGCGCGGGCCGTTCGCCGCGCAAGAGCCGCCGCGAAAAATCGACGGGAATCGACACGACGAAGGTCACGTCGCCGCGTGCCAGCGCCTCGCGTGCCGCGGCGTCGTCGGGCAGCGTATCGACGATATGGAAATAGTCCGAGTTCTTCATCGCCGCGACAAAGCTGCGCGAGAACTGGCTCTGCTCGCTGATGACGACGGCCGTGCGCAGATGCTTCGGGTCGGTATTGATCGCGAAGCCGAACAGCGCGAGCTGAAGAATCGGCAGGCCGACGATCATGCCAAATGTGATGCGGTCGCGCCGCAACTGGATGAACTCCTTGAGGACGATGCCCCACCAGCGCGTCACGGAGAATAGACGGTTCACGATGACTTCCCGTAGTTATCGGCCGAGCGGCTCATCATGTAGATGAAGACGTCTTCGAGGCCGGTTTGGATCGGCTCGATCCGCACGGGCAGGCCGGACGTCACCTGTCGGATCGCCTTTTCGAGGGCGGCGTGGTCGTGGCCGCTTGCGTGCAGCGCGGAGCCGAATACGACGGTCTGATCGACGCCAGGCGTCTTGCGCAACTGTTCGGATAGCTGCGTCAGACGCTCGCCGTGAATCGCCCACGTGGCGAGCGCCTGCGAATCGATCACCTGCTGTGCCGTGCCTTGCGCGAGCAGTTTGCCGTACGCGATATACGCGAGCTTGTGGCAGCGCTCCGCTTCGTCCATGTAGTGCGTGCTGACCAGCACCGAAATGCCTTGCGCGGCGAGCCGGTGCAATTCTTCCCAGAAGTCGCGGCGCGCAGTCGGGTCGACGCCTGCTGTCGGTTCGTCGAGCAGCAGCAGCTTCGGTTCGTGCAGCATGCAGGCGGCGAGCGCAAGCCGCTGCTTCCAGCCGCCCGACAGCGCCCCTGTCATCTGGTCCGCGCGCGTCTGCAAGCCGAGCGTTTCGAGCGCGCGATCCACCTTCTCCTTGCGGTCGCGCATCTGATAGATACGCGCGACGAAGTCAAGATTCTCGCGGATCGTCATGTCTTCCCAGTACGAGAAGCGCTGCGTCATGTAGCCGACGTTGCGCTTGATCTGCGCGCTGTCGCGCACGATGTCGTAGCCGAGGCAGGTGCCGCTGCCGGAATCCGGCGTGAGCAGGCCACACATCAGGCGGATCGACGTCGTCTTGCCGCTGCCGTTCGGGCCGAGAAAGCCGAAGATTTCGCCGTGCGCGACTTGCAGCGTGACATCGTTGACGACGTGCTTGTCGCCGAAGTGCTTGTTGAGGTTGTGTACGTCTATGGCGAGCGAGCCTTCCGCCGAACCTTGCGCCCCGTTCTGCGTGCTCATCGCAAGGTCACCGAAACAGGCTGGCCGGGATGCAGGCGCGGCGCGTCGTCGACGGAAGGATGCGCTTCGACCATGAAGACGAGCTTCGCGCGGCTCTCGTTGCTATAGATGACGGGCGGCGTGTATTCCGACGAACTCGACACGTACGTGATCTTCGCGTCGATATCCGACGCGCAGCCGTCGCAATGGACCGTCAGCGCGCGGCCGGGGGCGAGCGAGCCGACCACGGTTTCGGGCACGAAGAAGCGCACCTTCACGTTTTGCGGCGGCAGCATCTGCACGACGGGGTTGCCCGCCTGCACCCATTCGCCGACACGGTACAGCGTGTCGTAGACGCGGCCTTTGGCG
This sequence comes from Paraburkholderia steynii, assembly GCF_900100565.1. Classification (NCBI taxonomy): domain Bacteria; kingdom Pseudomonadati; phylum Pseudomonadota; class Betaproteobacteria; order Burkholderiales; family Burkholderiaceae; genus Paraburkholderia; species Paraburkholderia steynii. The sequence continues at coordinate 37,406 of NZ_FNDI01000046.1, forward strand.
GGCGCGTTCACACGCTTCTGGTCAAGCTTCCATTGCGCCTGCGCAACGGCCGCCTGCGCCGCTTCGACCTGCGCGGTCTGCGCGAGCAATTGCTGCGAGCGGCCCGGCAACCGCGCGACCTGCACTTCGTGCGTCAACTCGCGCACCTGCGCGTTGGCGGCGTCGGCGGCGGCGCGCGTATCGTCGAGTTGTCCCTTCGGAATGCCGCCCACGCGATACTGCGCTTCGTCGCGCGTCAATTGCAGCGCGGCCTTGCGCGCGTTCGCCACGGCCTGCGCGAGCTGCGCCTTCGTCACGTCGATTTCCGGCGGGCGCTTGCCTGTCTGGATGTCCGCCAATTGCGCGCGGGCGGCGGCGAGCTGTTGTTGCGCCTGTTGCAGCGCGGCTGTTTCGTCGACGGATTCGAGCGCGAAAACGGGGGCATTCGCTGTGAGCTGATCGCCGCGCGCGACGTCGAGTTGCGTCAGCTTGCCCGATTGCGACGAGCCGAGATACACGAATTCCCCTTCGACGTAGCCTTGCCACGTATTGTCGTCGCGATGCGAGCACGCGCCGAGCACGCTGCATGCCATGAGCGCGGCAAAAATCCGTACGACGTGCGCGGATGAACGTGAATGCTTCATGAGCTGGACCTCGTGGATGGGCGGCGTGTCGCGGTGTCCGCTTTTTTCGCGGCCGGCTTGCGTGCGGCGCGCTCCGCCGGCGGATTCATGCCGCCGAGCAGCAGGGCCGTGACGTGCCGCTGCAGCGTGTCGCGCTCGATAGCCGGAAAGCCGCGAATGCTTTGCCACATCTTCGCGGCCGCTTGCGGCAGCATCACGAGCGCGAAGAGCGAGTTGAACATCAACAGCGGCTCTAGCTCGGGATTCACCGCGCCTGCGTGCTGCGCTTCCTTGATGCGGGCGCCGAACCGCTTGATGTTGTCGAACGGAATGCGCGTGACCATGCGATCGCGCAGCATCCCGCCTTCGTTAACGACCTCGCGCAGCCAGAGCGGCGGCAGCCACGGCATGCGGCCCGTCACGTCGAAAAGACGCTTGACGAACTCGGCCACCATCACGAACGGATCGTCGCTCGAATCCTCTCCGGCAGCGCTCCAGACAAAACCGACGGACGGGGCGAGCCGCTCTTCGACGATCGCGTCGAGCAGCGTCTCGCGATTCGTGAAGTAGTAATGCACGAGCGCGGACGTGACCTCCGCGGCGGCGGCGATCTGCGCGACGGTGGTGGCCGAGATGCCGCGCTCCGAGAAAAGGCGAGTGGCGGTATCGAGCAGATGCTCGCGCACGTCGAAATTCTCGACGGCGGGGCGGCGCCCGCGCGGTTTGGTCGGTTGACGTTTCGTGTTCATGGGACGCAAGCTTAATTGACGAGTTAGTTAAATTCAAGCGGGTTTACCTCGAGTGCGGCAACTCGCCTCGCGCTGGATGTCGCAAGTCATCACCCATGGCAGGCGAGCGGCGCCGCAATGCGCTTCGCCATGCACAAGCGAAATTTCGCTCGTCTGATATACCCTTTCATGCCACGAGCAATATTGGAAATTGAATAACAAATAAACTGGAAAAAAGCCGTGAAGAAAGATATGGAATGCAGAATATTCCGCAGAATAATCACGTTGATAGTGACTTAGAATAATCGACGTGTATAAAGGCATGTAGTCGATAAACACGCTATGTGAGCAGCGCGATAACACGTGAGTCAAAAGAAAATCAGGAGAACGTCAGTTGGCTTCTATATTGATAGTGGACGATCACCCGGCGTTTCGGCTGGTTATCAAGACTCATCTGTTGCAATTGCTCGGCACACAGGAAGTATTTGAAGCAGACAACGGTCAGTCCGCAATGGAAATGGCGCGTCAATTCGCGCCCGACCTTACCATTCTCGATCTGGATATTCCGCGCATAAATGGCCTCGATGTGCTCGCGCGCCTGAAAACCGCGCATCCGTCCATGCGCGTACTGATTCTGTCGAGCCACGATGCGTCCACGTTCGTGTCCCGTGCCATGCGCGCGGGTGCGCAAGGCTTCGTCAGCAAGTCGCAGGACGTGAAGGAGATCATGCGCAGTGTCGAAGCCGTCATGTCGGGCTACAGCGTGTTTCCCGTCGCGCCTTCCGCGAGCGTCGGCGCGGCTGGACGGGGCGTCGTCGAAGAGCGCAAGCTCGAGTTGCTTTCCGACAAGGAACTGGTGATCCTGCAGATGCTCGCCAAGGGCATGTCCAACAAGACGATCGGTGACGCGCTCTTCATCAGCAACAAGACGGTCAGCAGTCACAAGACGCGGTTGATGACCAAGGTGGGCGTCGCAACGCTCGTCGATCTGGTCGATTTCGCGCGGCGCTGTGGCATCGCCGCGGCCCGGCAATGACGGCGGCATGCTCGCGCGGTTTTTGCGGCCATGCGGTGGACATGAATGCGCTGCAGGAACGAATCAATGCGCTCGCGCTCGGCGATCACGCTGTTGCACGGGACGTGACGAGCGCGCTCATTGAAACGAACCACGCAACGCTTCTCTACATGTCCGCAGCCCGTAACAGCGAAGCATGGAACGAGTTGGGCCACGCCGCGCATCGTCTGGCGGGTTCGTTGCGGATGTTGCAATGCAGGCGGGAAACCGCACTGGCGCTGCGTCTGGAGCGTGCCGCGCTCAAGCACGACGCGCTGACGGCCGTCGCGTTGCTGCCGGGCGTGACGGAAGCAATTACTGCCTTGAACGAAAAGCTCGACGCGCTGCTTGCATGACAGACCGAAGAGCGCACGGCGTGACGCTGTGTCTATCGTTGGCTGTGTAGCAATTAATACTTATGTGCGACGAAACAGGCATTTTCTCCTGCTAAGACGAAACGGCACCCTATACTGATCAATAGCGTGTCTGAGCGGCCTTCCCCGGGGCTACATCGACCAGCCGCGCTAACCGCGCACGGTTCTCAGATCGTCTCCACCGTGTCTCGTGGTGTTTGGGCCCGCGTTCTGCGGGCTTTTTGTTGTCATGAGCGCGCCGTGTTACGGTCCGACTCTCCGCCGCGAACTGTGGCCATCAAGCTCCGTCATCTGCGCTCTCATCCGCGCGACGAGTCCGTCGATCAACACGTTGTCGACAGGTTCCCGCGCGCTGCTTGCCCGTTGCAGCGCACTCACCAGGCCGCGATTTCCGACCACCCCGAGCGCGCCTGCGAGCTTATGCAGCACGCGGCGCACGCCTGGCTCGTCGCCCGATGCGCGGCGCTCCTCCAGATCCACGAGGTCGTTTTCCATAGACTGCTGCCAGTCGCGCAGCAGGCCGCCGACGTCCACGCCTTCAGCAGCAAGCGAATCGAGCTCGGTGAAGTCGTAACGCTCGAGACGTGCCGCGCGATGCCGCGACGTGGCGGGAAGCAGACGCCTGAGGGCGGCGTCGAGCGCGCTCAATCCGGCCGTCTTGACAAGCGTCGCGCCGAATAGCGCGCGCTCCGTGTCGGCCAGCTTCGCGTCGGCATTTGCCGACATCAGGATTATCGGCAGGCCAGGTCCCGAACCGCCGGACGTCGCGCGAACGTGACGGGCGAGCTCTACGCCGCTCATGCCGGGCATCTGCAGATCGGTGACGAGCAGACCGACGGCTTCGCGGCTCAGCACGTCGAGCGCTTCGTCGCCCGAGCTGGCGACGAGGCAGCGGTATCCGAGCACGTCGAGTTGCCGGGCGAGCACTTTGCGGTTGACTTCGTTGTCGTCGGTGACGAGGATGGTGGGTCGTCCCGACGAAGGACGGGCGGGCGCCTGGGCGCGCATGGCAGGCGCCTGGACTGGCACGGCACGCGCGCCGCAGATGCGCCTGAGCGCCGTCCACGACAACGGATTGAGCGACAACTCGATCATGCCGCCACGTTCGCGCATGCCACCAGGCAAAGCGTTGCGCGTGACGGTGATGATGCGCTTCTCGCCATACGGCGACGGCGGCTGCCCAGCTTCGGCAAAACGAAAGTCGATGCGCACGGGCGGCTGCGCGTCGGACGGCAACGTCGTGATGCCCAGCTTTTTCAGCAACTCGCAAATCGCCACGCGATCTTCATACGCTTCGATGTCGACAATGGCAAAGCGACGCTCGTGCTCTGGCACGGGCCAATCGTGACGCTCGATGGTACACGGCGCATGGAGCGCGACGCAGACGCCAACGCTCTTGCCTTCGAGGATCGTGATGTCGCCGCCCATCTTTCGCGCGATCACGCGGGCTAGCACGAGGTCGGGATGCTCGCGCACATTTGCGGGTTCCTCTATCGCCTGATGCCCGCGCGAATGCGTGTCGTTCGACGTCGATGCCGCGCCGTTGATGCCGATCACGATACGCTGCGCGCCCGGGCCCAGCGACTCCGCGCGCGCGGCGAGCGTGACGACGCCCGCACCTCCCGTTTCGATCGCGTAAGCAAGCAGGTTGTACACAACCTGGCCAAGCCGCGCGCGGTCGGCAAGCACGCATGCGGCAACCGATCGGTCGATACACGCTTGCAGCCGCGATGACTTGCGTGCCGCGACAGGCGCGACGAGCAGCGCGACGCCGTCGATCAGCTCGCGCAGATCGACGAGGTCTTCATCGAAGACGATATCGCGATCGGCGGAAGGAATGTCGTCGAGCGTGTCCTGCGCAACGAACGCGAGCGTTTCGGCTGCGCAGCGAATCGCACCGACCCCGGCATTCGCGAAACCTGCATCGGCATCGAGACGCTCGCTCAACGCCTGCACGCACGGCACGATCCTGCGCCGCGCGAGTCGCAGCGTATCGACGTGTTCATCGTGCGCTGCTGCGCGCGCGGCCTGAGCGGCTTCGTCCTGCGAGCGGGCGGATTCCGCCGCATGTACCGCGTTGTCCTCTTGCGCCTCACGCAGCGACGCGTCCAGATGGTCGATCTCAAGCGTCAATGCGCGCCGTTCCTCGTCGTCCCGTGCAGCGGCGCGCAGGCCGCGCGCCAGCAGAAGCAGCATTGCTGCCGTGCTGCCCGCAAGCGGTTCATTCCACGCGGCGAACGATCCGAACAGCGCGAGCGCCCCGATGGGCGCGTGCCAGCCAAACGTGCGGGCGAGCAACGATGCGATGCCGGACGGATGCGGGTTCATGCTGGCGCGTCAGTCGATCAGCTTGTTCAGCGTCGCAAACTCGATCAGCGCGGCGAGCGACGACAGGCCCAGCTTTTCGTACAGTCTCGTTTTGTACGTGCTGACCGTCTTGTCGCTGAGGAACAGGCGGCCCGCGATTTCCTTGTTGCTGATGCCGCGCGCGAGATACTGCAGCACTTCCATCTCGCGCGGCGACAGCACATCGAGGCTGCCCGCCTTGCCCGTATGCGGCGCGTGCGCGGGAAAGCAGTCGAAACCGAGCAGCACCGTGCGTGCGGCCGTCAGCATTTCCGTCAGTTCGCGGCCCTTGCTCACGTAGCCGTTCGCGCCCGCTTGCTGCGTGTGTAGCGACATCACGTGATCCGGCTTCGCGGACAACACGAGTATGTGCATGCCATCGTCCTGCGCGCGAATGCGGCGGATCATCGACAGCCCATCGAGGCTGGGCAAGTCAAGATCGAGCACGACCAGATCCGGATTCAGCGCTAGGACCATTCTCAATCCTTCCTCGCCGTCGCCAGACTCTCCTACGATCTGCAGTTCCGGATCCGATCGAAACACACTTGCGATTGCGCCGCGAATCATTGGGTGGTCATCAACGATGACAATTCTTTTCATCTTTGGCCCATTTCTTATCATCCTGACCCGAAAACATGCTGTCTTCTGAGAGATCACTGCAGGAAAAATCATGTACGATTCTAGCAAAGCGGTGAACTATGGATTACTGATTAAGTATAGAGACCGCTCACTATCTATCGTAAGACAGGTCCTACATTCTTACTTTGAATCCACTCGATATCTCTCACAATTCCAAGCGTTTTAGGACGCTGGTGGTCGACGATCATCCGGTGATGCGGCGCGCGCTGCGATACGTTCTCGATGAATCGGACGATTTCGACATGGTTGCGGAGGCAGGTTCCGTGGCCGAAGCGCTGGCGTCAGCGGCCACGACGGAGCCTGCGCTCGCGATCGTCGACCTGCGCCTGCCCGACGGCGACGGGCTTGATCTGATCGCGCGGTTGCGCGACGCGCGCCCCGACTTGCGCGTGCTCGCCTTTTCGTCCGTCGACGAGCGGCTCAATGCCATGCACGTTCGCAGAGCCGGCGCGCATGGCTTCGTCAGCAAGCTTCGCGATCCTGATGAACTGATCGCCAGCTTGAGACTGGTGATGATCGGCTATACCTGCTTTTCCTCCGAGCTGGTCGAGCCGGCGGGCGTCGCGTTATCGCGGCGCGAGACATCGGTGCTGCACCGGCTGATTCGCGGTCAGAGCAATGTCGATATTGCGGCTTCGATGAATCTGAGTCCCAAAACAGTCAGTACGTACAAGATGCGTCTTATGCAAAAGCTCGAATTGCAGAACGTCGTCGATCTGGTCGAGTACGCGAAGACAAACGGGCTGACGAACTAGCAACGGGTACACGTCGATGACGGACGGATGGGCGCGTGTGCTCGCCGAAGGGCCAGGCGATCTTCATGCAATGCTGCTGCAAAGCGTATACGCAGACCTGCGCGCGGCATTCGATGCAGTCGAGCTCCACGACGTGTCGCGTGTCGCGTATCTCGCGCACCGGCTGAAGGGTTCGGCGCGGCTCGCGGGCGACGAGCCTGCCCTGGCGTTGTGCGCGTCGCTGGAAAAAGTGGCGCAGGCGGGGGACATCGCTCACATCCGCTTGTTGCTGATGCAGGCCGAGCGCGCATTCGGCATTGGGTTGCGCGCCCGAGGGGACCCGGTGAGCTAAACCGCGCGTCGCGCAAACGCGCGACGCGTCGGCTGTTAGCGGGTTAGCGGGTTAGCGCGTGGGAGCGGCTAAGGCCGAACCACCGCGCGTAAAGCTCAGCTCGACGCGCCGGTTGGGCGCGAGGCAGCGGATCAATTGTTGCCGGTTGCGCTCGTCGCATTGCACGAGCGGGTTCGTGCTGCTCATACCTTGCGCGCTGATCGGCGCATCGATGCCGCTCGCCGTGAGGTAGCGCTTCACCGTCTCCGCACGCGTCGCGGAGAGCCGCCGGTTAAACGCGTCGCTGCCAAGCCGGTCCGTGTAGCCTTCGACACGAATGGCCGTCACGTCGCCGGCCTGCTTCATGTCGCGTATCAGCTGATCGAGCCTGGCTTGGCCTGCGGGCAACAACCCCGCGATGTCGCCGCGATCGAACGCGAACGTCGCGTCGCCTTCCAGCGTGACCTTCGGCGCGAGTCCAACGGGCTGCACGGCGATGGGCGGCGTACACGCGGCAAGCGCCGCATCGATCTGCGGTAGGGTCTTCGTCACGTCGTCCACACGCTGCGCGCTGGCCGTGAAATTGCGTGTCCACGCCTCGTGTCCCGCGTGGATCATGCCGACTTCGTCGCAGGCGGTCAGGCGCTGTGCCGGCACGCAGGACGCAAACGCGGGTGATGCCTTGGCCGTAAGGATCTGCTTCCAGACGTCGGGCCGCACCACGGCCGACGTACGCAAATCCGGATTGTCGACGACGAGGCCGCCGCCCGTTTCAAGCCCCGACGCGAGACGGCTGGCTTCGCGCAACGCTTCTTCGACGAAGCCCCAGTGGTTCCAGTGCGAGCGCTCGTCGCGCGCGGCGTCGAGCCAGCATTGCGCCTTGAAGCCGAAATAGTTGTCCCTGCGCGGGCCGAGCGCGTCGAGACGCTTCTGGATCGAATCGATCGCGCTGGCGTTGTCGGCGGTGCGATAGGTCTCGAGCCATGCGGGCGTCGCCGCGCCTGCCGTGTTGTCCTGCGTCGCGCCGATCCCGCGTTTCAGGACGGTTGGGTTCTGCACCTGCAGCGCGTCGCGCGAGGCCGTCGACGCGCAGCCGGCGACGAGCGCCGACAACGCGACGCACGCCCCCGTCATCAATGAATGCTTCATGTGTGATTCCATCAGGAAAGGGCTGCGCGGCCCGTTGTCGAGCCGCGCAGCCCGGTCAGGTCAACGGATCAGTCGCCGAATACGATGCCGACACCCGCGCGGACGATCGTGCTGTTGCCGCCCGCGCTCGACACGCCGAGGTTGTAGTTCACCGACCCCTTCTCGTTCCAGCGCGATACGCCCACACCGAGCGCCGCCGTGCCGCGATAGCCGGCTACGCCTGCATTGAGCGTCGTGCGGCCGGGCAGATACGGCGTGACGATGTTGAGCGCCGACGCAGCCGCGATGCCGCGCTTATTGTCGCGATCCATGTCCTGCATGCTTTTGTAGACGCCGCTGATCGCGCTGTTCATCTGGCCGAGGTTGACGGCATCCGTTGCCGCCGTGCCTGCCGCGACGTTGGTGATCTGCCGTTCGGAGCCAACCGCGCCCATGGAGACGCTGTTGTCGCGATCGGCCACCGAGTTAGCGCCGAGCGCCACCGCATTGGTCGCGGGCGCCGATGCCGCCACGCCGAGTGCGACCGACTGATCGCCCGCCGTCGCCGTGCGCGCGCCGATCGCAATTGCCCCACTGCCCGACGCGTTCGCGCCGTTGCCGATCGCAATCGCGTCTGTACCTGTCGCGGTGCCCACGGGCAGGTCGTTGGCCACGGGCAAAGGCATGGGTGTCGGCGTGTAGTTCGTGATCTGCGTGGACACGTAGCTCTGCATTTGCCGCAGGTTCACGGCATCGAGCGCATCGACGGCATCCGCGACGTTCTTCAACTGCGTCGGCGAGCCGCCCGCGTTGAACGTGACGCTCGACTTCGACGCGCCGTCATAGGCGACGAGCGCGTTGGTCACGAGACCCGTCGACGGATCGACGGCAATGCCCGCTGCCTTCAGTTGCTTCAGGTTGACGGCATCGCTGTCGGCCTTCGCATCGGCAAGGTTCGTCAGCGTGACGGGCGTGCTCGCGCCCGCGCCGCCGAGCGTGACCTTGTTGCGCGCAGACGAGTCATACACGACGCCGTTCGGGTTGCCGCCCGTGGCGAGCGCGGAATCCACGGCGGAGAGGGCCGTGCCGACGTTGTTGTAAGTCGAGCCGCCAATCGTGTAGGTCGGCGCCTTGACCTTGCCGTCCGCGCCGACCGTTGCGCCGCTGCCCAGCGCGCCGGCCACGGTGCTCGCCGCGTTGTAGAGCTGCGCGCCGTTGATGGCTTCCGTGCTGTTGGCTGCCAGCAGGCCGGGCGCGACGTTCGCAAGCGTGACGGGTGCGCCCGTCGCGCCGCCGAATGTGACGCGGGAATGCGCGGCCGTGTCGTACGAAACGGCATCGGGCGAAGCGCCGCCACCCGAGGCGGCTGCGGCGTTGAGCGCCGCGCCGACGTCGCTATAGGTCTGTCCGCCGATCGTATAAACCGGCTTCGTGACCGAGCCGTCGCTCGCGATGCCGGCGCCGCCGCCGAGCACCGTCGTGATGCCCTTGAGCTGCGACACGTTGACGGCGTCGGTATTCGACGTGCCTGCCGCGACGTTGACGATCTGGCGTTGCAGCGTGTCGCTGCCAACCGAGATCGTGTTGGCGCGGGCCGCAACGGAGTTCGCGCCGAGAGCCACGGAATTCGTGGCGGGTGTGAGCGTCATCGAGCCGTTGCCGAAGGCGATCGAGCCCGTGCCGTTGGCATCCGCGTTGGCGCCGAAACTCATCGAACCGGCACCGATGGCAGATGCCATGTAGCCGAGCGCCACGGCGTTTTCGGCGCCGAAGCCTGTCGATGCGCCCGTGCCAATGACAGTCGCGTTGATGCCGAGCGCGGCCGAGCCTTGACCGACGGCGGTGGCGCCTTCGCGCGCGGCCCCCGCGCCTGCCCCGACGGCCGTGGACTTGTTGCCGCCTGCCGTTGCCAACGTGCCGACGCTGGTCGTATTCGCCGCTGTCGACGTTGCGCCTGGCCCGATCGCGAGTGCGTTCGGGTCGTTGGACGTCAGCGTCATGTTGGTCGTCGTCGTGGTCGGGCTGACGGCGATGAAGTCGAGCGGGTTGGGGGCGCCCAACAGCATCGAACGCGGCGCGTTCGTCGCATGCAGCATCTGGCCCTGCAGTTCGGAGAACTGGTGCATCGTGACGGCGTCGGTCGACTCGATGCCGTCCGCGACGTTCGTAATGCGGCGCTGCAGCTCGGCGGAGCCGACCGACACGATGTTTTCCGCCTTGGCTACTGACCCGGCGCCCAGTGCCACCGAGTTGGACGCCGAAGTTTGCGCGTTAAAGCCAATTGCGACGGTGAGATCGTTTCGTGCGATTGATCCGGACCCAAGTGCCATGGCGTAGTTACCGTTGGCAGCAGAACCAGCGCCGAGCGCCATCGCGAATTCGCCGGAGGCCACAGCCGGCGCATCATCGTCGGCGATTCTTGGCGGAACGACCTTGAAGTACTTCAGGTTGGTGGTGGCGGCGTTCACTACGGTGCCAATCGCCGAAAGCGCATTGCCGACATCGTTATACGAATTGCCGCTGATCACATACGTCGGCGGCGCAATCTTCCCATCGCTGCCGAGCGCCGCACCGCCGCCCAGCGCCGCCGCCGTCGTGCTCGCGACGTTGTACAGCTGCGAGCCGTTGATGGCATCGCGGCTCCCCGAAGCGATCGCGCCCGGTGCGACGTTCTTCAGCGCGACGGGTGAAGTCGCCGTCGTGCCGCCGAGCGTCACGCTGTTGTGCTGCGCGCTGTCGTATGTCACCGCCTCAGCGAGCACGCCGCTCGACGACGCATCGACGGCAGACCTGAGCTGGCTCACGTTGACGGCATCGGTGTCCGCCGCGCCCGCTGCGACGTTCGTCACGCGCCGCTCGTTGCCAGCCGATCCGACGGAGACTTCACCGACAGGTGTCGTGCCCGCGAGCTGCGTCGTTCCCGGCTGATAGGCGGGTGTCGTCAGCGTCGCGGTCGTCGACGAATTGGCGCCGAGCGCCACTGAATTCGCCGCACCTGCCTGCGCGTTCTGGCCGATCGCGATCGAGTTGGAACGGTCGGCCAACGCACCCGCACCGATCGAAACGGCGCCTGTGTCGCTGGCCTGCGCGTTGCCGCCGATCGCGATTGCATCTTGACCGCTCGCAAGCGAATCGTCGAGTGACGAATTGGCGTGGAAATACTTGATGCCGCCGCCTTCGACGAGAGTGTTGTAGTAGTTCACGACGTTGTTGACGCTCGCGCCGATGTTCGCAACGTTCTGGTTCGTCTGGTAGAGCTGCGAGCCGTTGACGGCATCGGTGCTGTTGGCATTGAGCGCGCCCGCAATCAGGTTGGTGATCTTCGTTCCGCTTGCGCCCTTGAGCGTGACCGATGCTTTCGA